>NZ_JBSVXG010000054.1:0-32818 GCF_054070595.1 Pseudomonas sp. SDO55104_S430
ATTAAATTCCGAAACCCCAATTGCGAAAGCAGTTGGGGTTTTGTTTTTGCGCGCGAAAAATGGTGCGCGGAAAAGGACAGCCCAACGACTGTCCTCGTACATCAGTGAAACTTCGGCAGCACGTGTTCTGCAATCTCCTCGATGATCTCCCCGACTGGGCGCTCGCTGCGGCGTAGATGCAATCCAACATGCTGCACACCCGCTTCACGCAAAGCCTGAAGTTCGTCGATCAGCGCCAGGCGCCCGGTGCTTCCACCGAAATGAATACGCCGCATCGGCGCATGTGGATTGGCCGCCAGATCCAGATGCACAAAGCTGATGTAAGGCTTGTCACCGCCCACCTCACGCCACAGCCCGACCCGACGACGATGTTCATCCGGCGTCCCCGGATAAGCCAGCCAACCATCCATATGCTGACCAATCCAGGCTGGAGATTGCTGCCCAAGACCCGCCACCAGCAAAGGCGCCGACTGCTCGCGCTCCGGAAGCAGACGGGCACCCGCCGGCAAACGACCTTCCCCCTGACTGCGCAACAACTCAACCGTCTCGCGAAAAACTTCGCCACGCTGATCGTAATTCACGCCAAACAATGGATATTCCATCGGCCGATCACCGCTGGCCACGCCCAGCAGCAGGCGTCCATCACTCAACTCATCGACACTATTGGCCGACTTGAGTGTCAACCAGGGCTGCCGCAACGGAAGCACGACCGCCGCTGTCCCCAACATGATGTTGTCGGTAATCCCGGCCAAATAACCCAGATATGAAAAGGTCTCGAACACCTGCGCAGCATCGCCGAAGTGAGGGTCGTAGACCGGTACATCCCGAACCCACAAGGCTCGGAATCCGGATTGGTCAGCCATTCGCGCCAAGACGGCATGTTGCTTCAGGTCAGGCACACCGAACGGACGCCCATCGGCAACCCGTAATCGCTGGCCATCACTCGACCAGTCATTATCGAGCGGCAGCTCAAGCCCAATGGAAAACCCTTTCGAACCCAGTAATCGTTGAAATCGTGGATGCATGAACGTCTCCAAATAACGCAATAACAGGCATCCAGTATCTCCAGCGCAATCACCAGGAAAAACGCATGAATGGGAATATCAATCTTGAGTAAATCGCACGAATCTCGACACCAGTTACATTAAAGAAATCTCACAAAGTGACCGGACCGTTTTTGCTATGGTGCAGCTCATTTTTTCCACGGAATGATTCAAGCCCCAAGGATTGGCGCCTCCTCCAAAAGAGTTGCAACAGAAATGCCCGAAGCAATCCCCATCAAGGACCACGAAAAAGAGACACGTCTGGTCAACAGAAGACTGATGGCCTGCGCCCTGTTCGTTGTCGCCATCACCTGTGCGCTGGTAGTGCGGATGTATGTCCTGCAGGTGGTCGAGTTCGACTATCACTCCACCATCTCTGAAAACAACCGCGTCCACGTCCTGCCGATCACCCCCACTCGTGGCCTGATCTACGACCGCAATGGCGTAGTGCTCGCGGACAACCGGCCTAGCTACAACCTGACCATCACCCGCGAACGCGCCACCGACGTCAAGCAAGAGCTGGACGAGGTGGTCTATCTGCTGCACCTGCCGCCTGAAGATCGCACGGTGTTCGACAAGGCCATGAAACAGGCCCGTCACCCATTCGTACCGGTGACGCTCTTTTACGAATTGACCGAAGAGCAGATCGCGGTACTGGCGGTTAACGAATTCCGCCTCCCAGGCATCGATGTCGAACCGCAATTCGTGCGCCATTACCCGTACGCAGAACACTTTGCCCATTCCATCGGCTACGTCGGCCGCATCAACGAAAAAGAGTCCAAGACGCTGGATTCCGTCGAGTACCGTGGTACGCAATCCATCGGCAAGACCGGCGTCGAAAAATTCTACGAATCCGAACTGCATGGCCATGTCGGTTACGAAGAAGTCGAAACCAATGCCCAGGGTCGTGTACTACGAGTGCTCAAACACACCGACCCGATACCCGGCAAAAACATCGTACTGAGCCTCGACGTCAAACTGCAGGAGGCCGCCGAGCAGGCTCTCGGCGATCGACGCGGTTCTGTCGTCGCGCTCGATCCGTCGACCGGTGAAGTGCTGGCCATGGTCAGCAAACCCAGCTTCGACCCGAACCTGTTCGTCACCGGCATTAGCTTCAAGGAGTACGCGGCGCTGCATGACTCCATCGACCGGCCGCTGTTCAACCGCGTTCTGCGCGGCCTCTACGCCCCGGGCTCGACCATAAAACCGGAAGTCGCCATTGCCGGACTGGACGCCGGCATCGTCACCCCACAGACCCGCGTCTTCGATCCCGGCTACTACCAGCTCCCGGATTACGATCACAAATACCGCAACTGGAACCACAGCGGCGATGGCTGGGTGAACATGGACGCGGCGATCATGCGCTCCAACGACACCTACTTCTACGACCTGGCCCACAAGCTGGGGATCGACCGTCTGCACGACTACATGGCGATGTTCGGCCTGGGTGAGAAAGTCTCCCTGGACATGTACGAAGAATCCCCGGGCCTGATGCCTTCCCAGGCCTGGAAGCGCGCTACACGCCGTCAGGCCTGGTTCCCCGGTGAGACGGTGATCCTCGGCATCGGTCAAGGCTACATGCAGGTCACGCCGCTGCAACTGGCCCAGGCTACCGCTCTGATCGCCAACAAGGGCGTATGGAATCGTCCTCACCTGGCGCAGACCGTCGATGGCGTAGCGCCGGTGGACGAGCACCCGATGCCGAACATTCTGCTCAAGGATCCCCGCGACTGGGAGCAGGTCAACCACGGCATGCAGATGGTGATGCACGATGCCCGCGGGATCGCGCGGGCAGCAGCGGCAGGGGCGCAGTATCGTATCGCCGGCAAGAGCGGCACGGCGCAAGTAGTGGCGATCAAGCAGGGCGAGCGCTACAACCGCGAGAAAACCCGCGAGCGTAACCGCGACAACGCCTTGTTCGTCGGCTTCGCTCCGGCGGAACATCCGAAGATCGTGATATCGGTGATGATCGAAAACGGCGAGGCCGGTGGTCGCGTCGCCGGCCCCGTGGTGCGGCAGATCATGGATGCTTGGTTACTCGATCAGGACGGCCATCTGAAACCGCAATACGCCGCCCCGAGCAAGGTCCCGGGCGATCCTCACGTTTAAACAGGCAAGGGCTTCACAGCACAGGCTCACGAATACTGAGCATGTGCTGGAAGCTCTCCAGAAACACCGTTTCCGCCTGACTCATCTTCTGCTCGCGATTCCACAGCAGCTGGATATCGAAATCCACCACGCCATTTTCCGGCGGCAAGGGCCACAGCAGACCCTGTTCTACATCCCGGCGTACCAGATGCGTCGGTAAACAGCCAATGCCATAACCTGCACAGATCAACCGGTAAATTTCTTCGAAACTGGTGGAGGAGGCGACGATCTTGCCGGTGAAACCTTGCTGATCGCGAAACAGCGTCAGCGGTGACAAATTGCCGCCCAATTGATCGCTGGTGAAGCTGACGAAGTTCTCCGCCGCCAACTGCTCCAGGGTCAAATTCTCCTGCCCGAACAACCGATGCCGCTGCCCGCAGAAGTAGGCGTAGGTCTCGCGAAACAGCACCCGTTGCTCCAGTCGCGGCTGCGGCAAACGGCACAGGCCGACGCCGACCGTCGCGGTCTTTTGCAGCAGCGAACTGATGATGTTCGAGCTGCCCATCACCTCGACTTCCAGCTCAATTTTCGGGTGGGTTTCATGGAAGTCCGCAAGAAACTCATCGTAGTGCCGCGCCTGCACTCCGCTGACAGTGAGAATGCGGATCTTGCCCACCACGTCGTCATGACGGCTTTCCACCACCGTGCCCAGACGTGAAATATCGCCATAGATATCCGCCGCAATGCGCAGCACTTCCTCACCGGTTTCCGTCAGATCGAAGCGCCGTCCGCTGCGGGCAATCAGCACGCATTCCAGCTGTTCCTCGAGCCGTTTGAGCGCCTGACTCACCGCCGACTGCGTGATGTGCAGACGGGCGGCGGCGCGGCTCATGCTGCCTTCCTGGCCAATCACCAGATAAGTGCGCAGCAGATTCCAGTCGAGCCGGTCATTGAGAAAACGCCGGCCGACCCAAGGGTTGGCGCCAGAAGACATAAAAACTCCATGTAGTAGCAGGGCTAATAGTAAAGATAAGAATTTGAAAATTGACTAATCCTGGCACGGAAGCGATAAAGCCCACAAGCGCCACAGAGCGCAACCGTCACCAGCCTTAACACCTGCCCAAAACTATAAGTACACAGGGTCCTTGCATGCACACTACGCCCCAACCGCGCCGAGCCGCGGCCGCCGCCTTCATTGGCACGACCATCGAGTTCTACGATTTCTACATCTACGCCACCGCGGCGGCGCTGGTGCTTGGGCAAGTGTTTTTCCCCAGCAGCGATCCGGTGATGAGCACCCTGGCGGCTTTCGGCAGTTTCGCCGTCGGCTTCATCGCCCGCCCCATGGCCGGGATGGTGTTCGGGCATCTGGGCGATCGTCTGGGACGCAAGAAAATGCTGCTGGTGACCATGGCCCTGATGGGCGTCGCCACGGCGGGCATCGGCATGTTGCCCAGCTACGCCAGCGTCGGCATCTGGGCCCCCATCGGCCTGATCGTGCTGCGGGTGATCCAGGGGATTTCCGTCGGCGGCGAGTGGGGCGGGGCGGTGCTGATGGCCAGTGAGCATGCGCCGGCCAAACGCAAGACTTTCTATGCGTCGTTCGCCCAACTCGGCAGCCCCGCCGGTTTGCTGCTGGCCTTGATTGCCTTTCGCCTGGTGACTCCCCTGGAGCCGGATGAATTCCTCGCCTGGGGTTGGCGTCTGCCGTTCCTGTTCAGTGGCGTGTTGATGATGGTCGGGCTGTTGATACGCTCCGGGGTTCATGAATCGCCGGAGTTTGCCAAGGCCCAAAAAAATCATGAAACCGCCAAATACCCGGTGATGGACGTGATCCGCACCTGCTGGCGGCAGATCCTGTTCGCGGCCGCCGCCGTGACCATCGGCTCGGCCGGGTTCTTCTTCACCAACACCTTCATGATCACCTACGTGACCCAGTACCAGGGCATCGCGCGCTCGACCATTCTCGATTGCCTGTTCCTGGTAACCATCATCCAGCTGCTCTCCCAACCGATTTCGGCGCTGCTGGCCGAACGCATCGGCGAGGACCGTTTCCTCAAGCTGGTGGCGCTGCTGTGCATGGTGACGCCGTACCCGATGTTCCTGCTGGTGGGCACGCAAAACATCCTGCTGATGACCCTCGGCATCGCCATGGCCGTGGTGATTCTTTCGGCGCTGTACGCGGTGATCGCCGGCTACATGACCCAGGCCTTCCCGGTGCATCTGCGCTACTCGGGGATTTCCATCGCTTACCAATTGGCCTGCGCCGTGGCCGGCGGCACCACACCGCTGATCGGCACGCTGCTGGCCAGCAAGTTTTCCGGACAATGGTTGCCGCTGGCGGTGTTCTTCACCTTGCTCTCGGCCGTGTCCCTGATCGGTGTTTGCGGCCTGGCCCGCCTGCGCGCCAACCCGGTCGTCACCCACGCTGTCAAAGAGGTGTATTCGTGAGTAAACCCGCACATATCGACCCGGTCGAATGGCAAGCCCGTTGCGAACTGGCGGCACTGTATCGCCTGGTCGCGCACTTTCGCATGACCGATCTGATCGACACCCATATCACCCTGCGCATCCCGGGGCCGGAGCATCACTTCCTGATCAACCGCTACGGGGTGATCTTCGACCGCATGCGCGCCTCGGACCTGGTGCGCATCGATCAGGAAGGCCGCGTGGTGGACCCTGAATACGCAGGCCATCGGGTCAACGCCGCAGGCTTCGTGATTCATTCGGCGATCCACATGGCGCGCCCGGACCTCAACTGCGTGATCCACACCCACACTGCCGCCGGCATGGCGGTCGCGGCGCAGAAGCAGGGCCTGCTGCCGATCACCCAGCACGCGCTGAAGTTCTACGGCAAGCTGGCCTATCACACCTACGAAGGCATCGCCTTGTCGCTGGACGAGCGTGAGCGTCTGATCGCCGACCTCGGTCCGCATCGGGCGATGATCCTGCGCAACCACGGCCTGCTGGTCGGTGGCTCGAGCGTGGCCCAGGCATTCCAGGAAATTCACTTTCTGGAGCGTGCCTGCCAGGCGCAGGTCCAGGCGCTGGCCGGTGGTTCGGAGCTGCATTACCCCTCGCCGGAAGTCTGCGCGCACACCGCCGAGCAGTTCGACCGCGATGAGCAGGACAACATCATCGACCTGGCCTGGCAGGCGGCCCTGACCCTGATCGAATCCCAGCGCGAGTCCTATCAGTCATGAATACCGTGGTCCTGCTGTCCCGCGACAATGTGCTGCTCAAGCAACTGCAGGCCGCGTTCGCTCGCAGTGCGCCGCAACTGACCACCGTGCTGGCCGATGACCCGAGGGCCGTCGACGCACAGATGGCGGCGTGCTGGTTTCCGTTGCCGGGCAGCCTTGCGGCATTGCCCAACCTGCAGGTGATTCATTCGGTGGCCGCCGGCATCGATCATCTGGATCACGACCCATCGTGCCCGGACCTGCCGATTTGCCGAGTGGTGGACCCCGGCCATCGCCAGGGCATGACCGAGTACGTGCGCTGGGCGGTGATTCACTATCACCGTGGCTTCGATCAGGTGCTGTCGCAACAGCGCGAACAGCGCTGGGAACGGCCGCTGCAACGGGCGGCGGGGCAGTTCAAGGTCGGGGTGATGGGGCTCGGTTCGCTGGGCAGCGCCATCGCCCTGGACCTGGTCGCCGCCGGTTACGACGTGCGCGGTTGGGCGCGGCGCACCAAGGATCTTTCGGGGGTGCACACCTTTGCCGGTGCACAACACCTTTACGACTTTCTCGACGGTGTGGAGTTGCTGATCAACCTGTTGCCATTGACCCACGAAACTCGCGGCATTCTCGGGCGCGACACCTTCGAAAAACTGGCCAACGGCGCAGTCCTGGTCAATTGCGGTCGCGGCGGTCACCTGAATATCGATGACCTCGAACAGGCCTTGGCCCGAGGACAACTGCGCGGCGCCTCGCTGGATGTCTTCGAGCAGGAACCGCTGCCGGTCGACGACCGCCTGTGGACCATGCCCGGCGTCACCATCACCCCGCACATGGCCTCGGCGGCCTCACATGACTGCATTGCCGAACAGGTAGCGGAAAACTTCCGTCGATTGCATGCCGGCGAGCCGCTATTGAACTGCGCCGACCGACTACTGGGTTACTGAACTAAGCATTATTCAAACAACAACCAAGCCCTGCGAACTCGCCCACTTAGTTAGTTGGGCGAGCCATAACAACAAACTTCGCCTCAACCGATTTACTGCCAGTCCAAAACAATTAAATAAATTCCTGGAGACAGTGATGAGCGATCTATCGTCCGCAGAAAAGTCCGGCGCACCGCCGCAAGTTGCCATCAGCATGAAGAAGGTCGCGGTGGCCAGCGTGATCGGCACCACCGTGGAGTGGTACGACTTGTTCGTGTTTGCCACGGCCTCGGCGCTGGTATTCAACAAAGTGTTCTTCCCGGATTTCGTGCCGTTGATCGGCACTCTGCTGGCCTTCGGCACTTTCGCGTCGGCGTATCTGGCGCGGATTGTCGGCGCGGCCTTGTTCGGGCATTTCGGTGACCGTTTGGGACGCAAGTCGATGCTGTTGATTTCGCTGCTGACCATGGGCGCGGCCACGTTCGCCATCGGTCTGTTGCCGGATTTCGCCACCATCGGCATCTGGGCGCCGATCCTGTTGTTGCTGCTCAGGGTCGTTCAAGGTTTGGCCTTGGGCGGCGAGTGGGGCGGGGCGGTGTTGATGGCGGTGGAGCATGCGCCGGCCAACAAGCGTGGCCTCTACGGTTCCTGGGTGCAGATCGGCGTGCCTGCCGGAACCCTGATCGCCAACCTGGCCTTCCTGCTGATTGCCGCCTGCATGTCCCCTGAAGACCTGTTGGCCTGGGGCTGGCGAATTCCGTTTCTGGCCAGCGTGCTGTTGATTGCCGTCGGCTTATACATCCGCCTGAACATCTCGGAAACCCCGGCCTTCAACAAGGTCAAGCAAGCCGACGTACAGGTGAAGATGCCGCTGGCCGAAGTGTTCCGCAAGTACTGGAAGCAAGTGGTGCTGGGCGGTGTCGCCACCATGTCCACCGGCGCATCGTTCAACATAATCGTCGCCTTCGGCCTGACCTACGGCACGCAGAATCTGGGCTTCAGCCGCAGCACGATGCTCGGTGTGGTGCTGCTCTCATGCGCCTGGTGCATCGTCATGTTGCCGGTGTTCGGCGCGCTCTCCGACCGCTTCGGACGCAAGCCGATCATCGTCGGCGGCATCCTCGCCGAAGCGCTGGTGGCGTTCCCGATGTTCTGGTTGATGGACACCAAAGAGCTGTCCTTGGTGGTCTTCGGCTACCTGTTGCTGATGACCGCGTTTGCCGCCAACTACGGTCCCATCGCGACCTTTCTCGCCGAACTGTTCGGCACCCGCGTGCGCTATTCCGGGTTGTCCATCAGCTACATGCTCTCCGGCCTGCTCGGCAGCGCGGCCACGCCGATCGTCACCACCGCCTTGCTGGCCGCTACCGGCAAAGGCTCATCGGTGGCCTGGTACATGATCGGCGCGGCGCTGATTTCCCTGGTGGCGCTGTTGCTGCTGACCGAGACCTTCAAGCAGGACATCAGCGAAATCCCCGAAGCCGCCGCCAAAGACAACACGACCTCCGACAAACCTTTCAAATCGGCTGCGGCCTGACCCAAGGAACCCATCAGCATGCGCAGAATTCAATCGGCCCCGGGCTACATCGGCCCGGTCGGCCCTTACTCACAGGCGGTGGTCAGCGGCCACCTGGTATTCACCGCCGGGCAGATTCCGGCCCGCGACAACCTCGACGAACAGCCCGCGGATTTTACAGAGCAGGTGCGGCAAACCCTGCGCAATCTGGAGGCGATCCTGATTGAAGCGGGTTCGGATTTCAGCCACGTGATCAAGGTCAACGCCTACCTGACCGACCCCGCGCAACTGGAGCCGTTCAACGCGGTGTATCGTGAATTCCTCGGCCACGCGCCACCGGCCCGCACCACCGTCTGTGTGGCGCTGTGGGGCGTTTCGCTGGAGATCGACTGTGTCGCCGAATTGATAAACAGGGAGCCGCAACATGGATGAGTCGCAACTGATCGAACAGCTCAAGGCGTTGAGTTTTCCGACCCTGGGGCATTTTCTCGAAGAAGGTTTCGCCGATCCGCAACTGCGCGCCATGGTGCCCAACGTGAAAGTGGTGGGTCGCGCGTTGACGCTGAAACTGAAAGGCGCCGACGCCATCGCGGTCAATCACGCCCTGGCGCAAATCAGACCGGGCGATGTGCTGGTGATCGACACCGATGGCGATCATCGCCACGCCCCGGTCGGCGCGGTCACCAGCTGCGCGGCACAATGCGCGGGGGCGGTGGCGATTGTGGTGGACGGTGCGGTGACCGACCTTCTGGAACTGCGCGAAGGCGGGCTGCCGGTGTTCGCCCGTGGCACCAGCCTGCTAACCACCAAGCTGCACGGTCGCGGCGACAGCATGATCAATCAGCCGATCCACTGCGCGGGCGTGACGGTGAAGGCGGGGGATTGGGTATTGGCCGACGACAACGGCGTGCTGTTCCTCGATACGGCAACGGCAGCAGAAGTCATCGAGCGGGCCCTGGCTTCGGACCGCGCCGAGCCTCGCCTGCTCGAACGCTTGCGTTCTGGTGAACCGATCGGGCAGGTGTTGCGCGTCTAGTCGGTAAGCCGTTGCTGCAGGCTTTCGAGAAAGATCGTCTCGGCACGGCTCATGCGCTGTTCGCGGTTCCACAGCAAATGAATGTCCACATCGGCAATGCCTTCGTGGGGCGGCAGGCGCCAGAGCAATCCGGCGTCGACGTCGGCCGCCACCACGTGTTCGGGCAGGCAGCCGATTCCGAAGCCGGCGATCACCAGTCGCCGGACTTCCTCTAGGCTTGGCGATGAGGCAACGATGCGTCCGCTGAAGCCCTGCTGATCACGAAAGATCGTCAGTGGTGAGAGCATGCCGCCGATCTGGTCGCTGGTGAAGCTGACGAAATTCTCCTTCTGCAAATCCCCTTCGACGACGTTCTGCCGGCCGAACATTGCATGGTGCTTGCCGCAGAAAAACGCATAACGCTGACGCAGGAACAGGCGTTGTTCCAGGCGCGGTTGCGGGCGGCGGTTGAGGCTCAGACCCAGGGTCGCGGTTTTTTCCTGAAGGGCGCTGACGATGTCCGAGCTGCGCATCACCTCGACTTCCAGATCGACTCGCGGATGCTGGCGATGGAAGTCGGCGAGGAAGTCATCGAAGCGCTCGGAAAAGATCCGGCTGATGATCAGCAGGCGCACCTTGCCGATCACTTCGTCCGCCGGCTGTTCCAGGGCGCTGCTGACCTGGGACATCTGCCCGTAGATTTCGCCGGCCAGGGCGAAGATCTGCTCGCCGGCTTCGGTCAGGGCAAAGCGCGGTCCGCGACGGGCGATCAGTTGCCGGCCCAGCTGTTCCTCAAGACGCTTGAGCGCCTGGCTTACCGCCGGTTGCGTCAGGTGCAGGCGAGCGGCGGCGCGGCTGATGCTCAGCTCCTGGCCGATCACGCGGAAGGTGCGCAGCAGGTTCCAGTCCAGGCGGTCGTTGAGCAGGCGTTGCATAGGCGGTCATCAAAATCCGGAAAATGAAGGATCCCCGACCCGTTGCAAGTGCAGGGGAGGGTCGCAGGATCCTAGCATTGTCAGGCGTGCGGCACAGGAGGATTCAGTTGGTGACCAGCAGTTCGGGGCCCAAGTAGGCGTTGATCTGATCGATATCGTCATCGCCCAGACTGCCCACCGACGAAGCCAGGCGCAGGCGCGACATCAGGTAGCGCAGCTTGGCTTCGAACAGATCGTGGCGGGCGACGAACAGCAGTTCTTCGGCATTGAGCACGTCCGAGTTGGTGCTGGTGCCGCCTTCCTTGAAACCCTTGCGGGTCGAGGCCAGTGAGCGTTCGTTGGACAGCACGGCTTTCTCCAGCGCGCGCACGCGTTTGGCGCCGCTCTGCACGCCGGCGTATTCGCGGGTGGTGCCGGAGATCACTTCCTGGCGAGTGGCGTCGAGTTCATCCTGCGCTTTGTAGCTGTTAGCGGCGGCCTGGCGAGTCAGGGCGCTGACACCGCCACCGCTGTACAGCGGGAAATTCACTTCCAGGCCGATCGAGCCATAGCGGTTGCGTTGATTGATCTCGGTGATCGATTGGCTCTCGCCTGCGGTGTAGCCGGCGATGAAGTCCAGTGTCGGCCAGTGCCCGGCCTTGGCCCGCTTCACTTCTTCTTCGGCGAGGTTCTGACTGTAGCGGCGCGCATGAATCAGCGGGCTGTCGGCTTGGGCCTTCACCAGCCAGTCCTGCAGGCCGCTGGGCATCAGCGGTGGCGTATCGAAGGCCGGTTGCAAGGTGGTCAGCGATTCGGGCGTTTCGCCAATGTATTCCACCAGTTTGCGCAGGGCGTTGACCAGGTTGTCCTGAGCTTCGATCAGTTCGGCATCGGCGAGATCGCGGCGTGCGGCCGATTCGTCGACATCGGTGATGGTGCCGGCGCCCAGTTCATGGCGGCGTTTGGCCGAGGCCAGTTGCTCCTCGAAAGCGGTGAGTTTGGACCGGGCCAAGGTGATGGTTTCACTGGCCAGCAGCGTATCGAAATAACTTTGCGCGAGACGCACCGCGGCGTCCTGGCTCTTTGCATCGAACACTGCGACGCTGTAGTCGGCCCGTTGCTGACCCTGGCGGTACTCGGCCATTTTCTGTTTGTTGAACAGCGGCTGGCGCAAACGCACGTTGGCGCCCTTGGAGTCGTAGTGCAGATCGTTGTCGACGCCGTTCTGGCGTTGCGAGCCATTGACCTTGTTGTTGTAGGCCGAGGCGTTGACCTGTGGCAGCAGGCCGGCGGTGCCGATGGCGCGGTTTTCCGCACCGGCTTGCTTTTCGTGGATGGCGGCCTGATAGATCGGGCCCTGATACTGCAACAGATCCCAGGCTTGCTTGAGGTCCATCGCGGGGGCTTGCAGGGACAACCCCAGAAGGCAGAAGAGCAGGCAATGACGTTCCATTTCATTGTTCCTTGAAGGAGCTGTCCACACGTTCGAGCATCGGCTTGAGCAGATAACTCATCAAGTTGCGCTCGCCGGTCTTGATGGTGACGCTGGCGGGCATGCCCGGGCGGATGTGATTGCTGCCCAGCAGATTCATGCCGTCGGACGTCACTTCCACCTGTGCCAGATAGAAGGGTTGCTTGCTTTCCTCGTCCATCAGGCGGTCGGCGGAAATGGTTTTTACCCGGCCTGGAATGTTCGGAGTGCGGGCATGGTTGAAGGCCGGGAAGGAGATGTCCACGTCCAGGCCAGGAACCATCTTGTCGATGGCCTGCACGGGAATCATCGCGTCGACCTGCAGCGGTTCGTTCACCGGAACGATTTCCATGATCTTGAAGCCCGGCTGGATGATCCCGCCGACGGTGGCGATGCTCAAGGACTGGACCATGCCGTCGATGGGCGAGCGAATCACCGTGTGGGTCACTTCATAATCCAGCGCGCGCAGACGGTCGGCCAGGGTGGTGTTTTCCTTGGCGGTGTCGGTCAGCTGTGATTCGACTTCCTTCAGGTAGTCGTGCTGGCGCTGCAGGATGCGCAATTTGATTTCGGTGGTCTGGCTGCGCACCCGGGCAATGTTGTTGAGGTTCTCGGCCTGGTTGGCAGAGAGGTCGGCATTGCTGCGCTCCAGCTCCAGCAGGCGGTTGCGCGGCACATAACCTTCGGCCGCCAGCACGCGGGTGCCTTGCAGTTCCTGGTTGAGGAAGTTGATCTGCGAGGCACGGGCGCCATACACCTGTTGCAGGCCCTTGAGCTGCACCGCCGAGGCCGCGAGGTTTTCCTTGAGGATGCTGATCTCGCCGGCAAGACCCGCGCGCCGGGTGTCGAGCAGACGCTGCTGCAGATCCATGGCGGCCATCAGGCGATGATCGCCCTGGTATCGGCTGAGCAGCTCGGGGTCGTAAGTCACTTCATCGCGATCGTCCCGCTCTGCTTCCAGGCGATTTTCCACGGTCTTGCTGACGATGTACTGGGCGCTGATCGCACCCTGTTCGGCAATGGCCCGCAGCGAGTCGAGGCGCACCACCTCCTGGCCTTTTTTCACCACGTCGCCTTCGCGCACGAGGATCGCCTCCACTGTGCCTCCGGTCAGGTGCTGCACCGCCTTGCGATTGCTGGTGACCTTGACCGTGCCGGTGGCGACCACGCCGGCATCCAGCGGCGCCAGCCAGGACCACAGCAGGAATCCGCCGAAGCCTGCGATCACCAGCCACATGCCCCAGATCGCAGGCCGGGCCGCATTCAGGTCCACCAGGCTCTTGGCATCGGCGGGAATCATCTCGGTGTGTTGAGTCATCTGCATGGTCGGTCACTCCCGTGCCTTGGCCGAAGCCAGCGGAGTCGGCGCGGTGGCAGGCATAACAGCGGCCTTGCGCAGCGCGGTGAATACTTCATCGCGGGTACCGAGCATCTGCACACCGCCGTCGCGCAACATCAGCACCTTGTCGACGGCGCAGAGTACGTTGGGACGGTGGGAAATCAGGATGACGGTGGCGCCGCGGTTCTTGAGTTCGGCCAGTGCATCGACCAGAGCCTTTTCCCCGACGTCGTCGAGGTTGGCGTTCGGCTCATCCAGCACGATCAAATTGGGTTCGCCGTACAGCGCGCGGGCCAGGGCGATACGTTGTTTCTGGCCACCGGACAGCGGGCTGCCATCGGTATCCAGGCGAGTGTCATAGCCGTGTGGAAAACGCAGGATCATCTCGTGCACGCCCGTGGCCTTGGCGGCACGAATGACCGCGTCGCTGTCCACTTCACCGAAGCGCGCGATGTTGTCGGCGATGGTGCCCTCGAACAGCTCCACGTCCTGTGGCAGGTAGCCAAGCCAGGGGCCGAGCTCGCTCTTGTTCCAGTTGAAGATGTCCGCGCCGTCCAGGCGCACCTTGCCGGCCTGTGCCGGCCAGACACCCACCAGCAGGCGTGCGAGGGTGGATTTGCCCGAAGCGGACGGGCCGATCACCCCAAGGCTTTCGCCCGGCACGAGGCTGACGCTGACGCCACGCAGAATGGTGGTGTTGGTACCGGGGGCGCCGGCGTACACGTTCTCCACGGCCACCATGCCTTGCGGCCGTTGCAGCGACATGCTCGGTGGCCGGCGCGGAAACTCGAACAGCATGTCGTTGAGCCGACCCCAGGCCGAGCGACAGCCCAGCAATTGCTTCCACGAAGCGATGACCTGTTCCACCGGACCCAGCGCACGGCCGGTGAGGATCGAGCAGGCAATCATCATCCCCGGGGTGATCTTGCCTTCGATGGCCAGCAACGCACCAGCACCGAGGATCAGCGACTGCAAGGTGATTCGCACGAACCGCCCGGTGCTGCTGATCAGTGCCGCGCGGTCGGAGGCCAGGGTCTGCATTTCCAGAATGCGCAGATGACTCTGGAACCAGCGCTTGCTGATCGACGGCAGCATGCCCATGGCCTCGATCACTTCGGCGTTGCGCAGGTTGTTGTTGGCATAGAGCGAAGAGGAGAGGGCGGCCTGGTTGGCTTCGGCCAGCGGCTTTTGCGTAGCCTTTTCGGTGAGATAAGCCAGCCCCATGAGAATCATCGAGCCTGCGAGCGTAAGCAGGCCAAGCAGCGGGTGAATCAGATAAGCCACGAACAGGTAAATCGGTGTCCAAGGCGCATCGAAGAATGCGAACAGGGAATTGCCGGTCACAAACTGGCGAACCTGCGAGAGATCCTGCAGGGCCTGAGCCGGGTTGCCACCGGCGCGACTCAAGTTGCGCTCGAAGGCGGCGGTGAAGATGCGTCGGTTGAGTTCCATGTCCAGGCAGTTGCCGACGCGGATCAGCACGCGGGTGCGGACCATCTCCAGCAATGACATCAGCAGGAACAGACCGATCACCAGCACGGTGAGCATCGTCAGCGTCGTCACGTTGCGACTGACCAACGCTCGATCATAGACCTGCAGCATGTACACGGCGGGCGTCAGCATCATGATGTTGATGACGCCACTGAACGCAGCCAAAGAGTAAAAACTGCGGCGCAAACGAAAGAGCGCATCAGCCAATTCGGAGCGCGGGCTCGACTGTTTGGGCATGTCGCTCACCCCTCATCAAAACGCCAGTCATTCTTGCCGTGTAACAACTGACAGATGTCAAAAGTAATTCCTTCTCATTCAGGTCGCTCTGGCGGCGAAGCTCTGAAATGCCTGCGTTGCTCCCATAAGCTGGAGCGTAGTTCCGACGTAACAGTCTGAAATATCTTTTCGCTCTAAGGTTGCTCTCAACTTTCTATATATCTTTTGAAAACAGCTATTTGGCGAGGTTGCTGCCAGTCGTCAGCTTTTTCGCCAGCGAATTGACATTCCTTTCCTATAGAACTTTAGTCTTAGGTGTTGGGCGAGTCATCCGCCTGATGCCTGCCATCATTCTGGCGGTGCGCGGTGAGGTGGTTTTCCCGCAGGAGCACAACATGTCGATCATTTCGTTGGTTCGCAAAGTGAAGGGACACTTCAGTACGTTCGCCTTTGCTTCCCGATTCCATGGCCCGCCAGGGGCTCGTTTTCGCTTTGCCTGATCGCTGAGCGAACGCTCATTTTTCGCAAATTCCAGGTGTGTATTCCGGGTGCCCGCTGACGGCGTTCCCGCGACCGCTTTCGCCTGAAAATTGATTCAAAAACCAAAACAAAAGCCAGCACCTGACGGGCGTGAGCGGTTATTCCGTTCAGTGCCCTTTTTCCGGATACACAGAGGGAAAACAAAATGGCCAACTTCAGCAAGGCGGACCTGGAATTCATCCTCAAGCAGATCTTCATCGCCGAGGCCCATGCCAACGGTGCCGATCTCACTGATCTGCTGCCCAACAGTCAGGTGCCGTTCGGCCTGCGAACGGTTGATGGCAGCTACAACAATTTGGTGGCCGGGCAAAGCGAGTTCGGCGCCTCGGATAATTCCTTTCTGCGTCTGCTCGATCCCCAGTATCAGTCGCCGGCATACGCCGGTACCGGCAACGTGGTCGACTCGGCGCCACGGACCATCAGTAACCTGATTGTCGACCAGACTGCCAGTAACCCCGCAGCGGTTGCAGCCAATGGCGGCGCAGCCTCGGTGATGACTCCAGGCCTTGACGGTGTGTTCGGCACCGACGATGACAAGCCGGTGTTCTTCATCCCCAACCAGTCGCCGGACGTCGGCCTGACGGCCCCATTCAACGCATGGATGACCTTCTTCGGTCAGTTCTTCGACCACGGTCTGGACCTGGTCACCAAGAGCAGCACCGCCATGGTGATCGTGCCTCTGCAGCCGGACGACCCGCTGTTCGTACCAGGCAGCCCGACCAATTTCATGGTGCTGTCGCGTGCGACCAATCTGCCGGGTGCGGACGGCGTTCTCGGCACGGCCGACGACATCCGCGGGCAAACCAACACCACATCGCCCTTCGTGGATCAGAGCCAGACCTACAGCTCGCACCCTTCGCACCAGGTATTCCTGCGTGAATACATGCTCAATGCAGCTGGCGAACCCGTTGCGACCGGGCGGCTGATTACCAATCGCGACCTGGGCGACGATGGCATATTCGGCACGTCCGATGATGGCGACGCCGAAAACGGCGGCATGGCGACCTGGGCTGTGGTCAAGGCTCAGGCCCGCGACATTCTCGGTATCAACCTGACCGACGCCGATGTGCACAGGGTGCCGTTGCTGTACACCGATGACTACGGCAACTTCATTCCCGGCGAAAACGGCATGCCGCAGGTGGTGATACGTATCAGCAATGGCCCTGACGGCATCGCGGGGACCGCCGATGACGTCACACAGTTGGTCGAAGGCAACCGGGCCTCACCGATCAGCCTGGCCAGCGCCATCAGCACCGGCCATGGCTTCCTCGACGACATCGCCCACAATGCCGAGCCGGTCATTACCGGCGGGGTTCTGCAGGCCGATGGCGACACCGACGTCGGCAATACGCAACCACCGGGCCCTGGCGGCACCAACCTGACCTACGACAACGAACTGCTCGACGCCCACTACATCGCCGGTGATGGCCGGGCCAACGAAAACATTGGCCTGACCGCCGTGCACCATGTGTTCCACTCCGAGCACAACCGGCTGGTGCAGCAAACCAAGGACACCTTGCTGGCCGCTGGCGACGTCAACTTCCTCAATGAGTGGCTGGTCGATGATGTCGCCGCGATTCCAACCACGGCAGAAGGCATCGCCGCGCTGGTGTGGGACGGCGAACGCCTGTTCCAGGCTGCCAAGTTCGGTACCGAGATGCAGTACCAGCACCTGGTGTTCGAAGAATTTGGCCGGACCATCCAGCCACAGATCGACGAATTCCTCGCGCCCAACGGCTACGACACCTCGATCAATCCGGCCATCCTCGCCGAGTTCGCCCATGTGGTGTATCGCTTCGGGCACTCGATGCTGACCGAGACCGTCGACCGCTTCGACCCCGAGTTCAATCCACTGATCAACGATCCGGACAATCCGCAACTGGGCCTGATTGCCGCCTTCCTCAATCCGCTGGCGTTCGCCGGCAGCGGTGCGACTGCGGATGAAGCCGCAGGCGCGATCATTCGTGGTGTGACCCGACAGGTCGGTAACGAGATCGACGAGTTCGTCACCGAGGCATTGCGCAACAACCTGCTGGGTCTGCCACTCGACCTGCCGGCCCTGAACATTGCCCGCGGTCGCGATACCGGTATTCCCACGCTGAACGAGGCTCGCCGCGAGTTCTTTGAAATGACCGGCGACAGCCAACTCAAGCCGTACATCAGTTGGGTTGACCTGCTGGAACACCTCAAGCACCCCGAATCGCTGGTCAACTTCATTGCAGCCTACGGTAACCACGCGGCATTGAATGCCGCCGATGTGGATACCGTGCTCGAGATGCGGGCGGTTGCCGTTGCCCTGGTGTTTGGTGGCAGCGCGGTGATCAACGCCGGTACTCCAAATGAACGTGTTTTCACCGCCAATGAAGTGGATCGCCTGGCGTTCCTCAACAGCACCGGTAGCTACGCCATGGTCAATGGCGTCACCACCACCGGCGTCGATGACATCGACCTGTGGGTCGGTGGTCTGGCCGAAGAGAAAATGCCGTTCGGCGGCATGCTCGGCTCGACCTTCAACTTCGTGTTCGAAACCCAGATGGAAGCCCTGCAGAACGGCGACCGGTTCTACTACCTGTCACGTACCGCAGGCATGGACTTCGGTGCCGAGCTCGAGAACAACTCGTTCGCCAAGTTGATCATGCTCAACACCGATGTCGCCCACCTGTCGAACACCGTGTTCCTGACGCCAACCTTTACCCTCGAAGTCGATCAGACCAGGCAATACACTGGATTGGGCACAGATGGCCGCGCCGATCCAACGGGCGGCCTGGAAATCAACGGCGTGGAAATCGTGCCGCTGGTGATCCGCGACAACCCCGATACCGTCGGCACTGACACCAACTTCCTGCACTACACCGGTGAAGACCATGTCGTGCTCGGTGGCACCGACGGCAATGACATCATCATCTCCGGCGACGGCGACGACACTCTCTACGGTGACGAGGGCAACGACCGCCTCGAAGGCGGTGCCGGTAACGATGCGGTACTCGGTGGCGACGGCGATGACATCATCACCGACGCCTTCGGAGACAACCGTCTGGAAGGCAACGGCGGCAACGACGTGATCATCGCCGGCGCCATGCTTGCCGGCGGCAACCTGATCCTGGGCGGCGATGGGCAGGACTTCATCATCACTACAGAAGATATCTCCACCACCTTCGGTGGCAAGGGTGATGACTTCATTCTCGGCGCCAAGACCAACCTGCCACCGACCGGTAACGAAGGTGACGACTGGATCGAGAAGGGTACCCAGGATGGCGCGCCTGGCGATAACTTTGCGCCGTTGCTTGGTGACGAGGTGATCGGCAATGACATCTTCGTCGGCGGAGGTGGCTTCGACGAAATGATCGGCGAGGGTGGCGATGACATTTTTGTCGGCAGCGATGCCCAGGACAAGATGGAGGGCATGTCCGGATTCGACTGGGTCACCTACAAGAATGACAAGGTTGGCGTCACCGTCGACCTGAGCCTGGCCGCGCTGGCGCAGCCCCATGGCAACGCGCCAAACCAGAACGCCGGCGTGTTCAATCCGGTCGGCGCCTCGCCGGCCTCGATCCTCGACCGGTTTGCCGAGGTCGAAGGGGTGTCCGGTTCGCAGTTCGGCGACGTGCTCAAGGGGGATGACGTGGATGCGGTCACCATCCTCAACCACGGAGGCACGACGGGAAGCGCGCTGACTAACGTGGATCTGATCCGCGGACTGGAGCAGTTCCTGGCCGAAGCCAATCTGCCTACCACAGGTTTTGCCACCGGCAACATTCTGCTGGGTGGCAATGGCAGCGACCTGATCGAGGGGCGTGGTGGCGATGACCTGATCGATGGTGACAAATGGCTCAATGTCAGGATTGCGGTCTATAACGTTGGCGACGTCGACCATACAGGGCCAGAGATCGGCTCGTTCGACAGCATGGTCGACATGATTCCGTTCATGCTCAACGGCTCTATCAACCCCGGTCAGCTCAAGGCCGTGCGGGAGATCCTTCCAGGTACCTCGACGGGAGGGGCGGCATTCGACACCGCCATTTTCTCCGGGAATGAAGACGAGTATGTGGTGACGGTTGATAACAACAACACGGCCAATACGGCGGATGATGTGTGGACGGTGGTCGATACCGTCGCAGGCCGCGACGGCACTGACACCCTGCTGCATATCGAGCGCCTGCAATTCGCTGATGGTCAGCGAGTGTTGGCGGCGGGCAACGCAAATCCGGTCGGCAGACCGACAATCACGGACGGAAACGGCGGTGCGATCACAGTGGGCGACATGCTGACGGTCAGCGTCGCCGGAGTGACCGACGCCAACAACCCTGGTGGCAGTCTCAACAGCTCCTCGGTCTCTTATTACTGGCAATTCGAGGCCGATCCAGGCAGCGGCGTGTTCGAGGACATCATCCTGCTCCCAGCTGGTGACCTGGCGTTCCAGAGCGCCGATGGCACTTCGTTCAAGGTCTCACCGGACCTTGCCGGGTTGTCGTTGCGGGTCAAGGCGATCTACCAGGATGGCCATGGCACCACCGAAATAGTGTTCTCGCAACCCACTGCTGCGGTAGTGCCCGGCGCGCCGGTCGTGCCCACCGCGCAGACGCCTGTGGTCGATGCCACCGCGGGTGGCGAAGGGCTGCATATGGTGCGTTCCGACCTGAACTTCATCCTCGCGCAAATCAAGATTGCCGAGGCTGATGCGGCGGGTGCGGACATGCTCTCGTTGCTCCCGAACATCCGCGCGCCATTGGGCCTGCGCACGGTCGACGGATCGAATAACAACCTGTTGAACCTCAATGGCAACAACCACACCGAATACGGTGCTGCCGATAACCTGTTCCCGCGCATCAGCGATCCGGTCCTCAACCCGGCGGAGGCAGGTACCTCGTATACACAAAACAGTGGCCTTGTCGTTGACTCGCAGCCGCGCACCATCAGTAACCTGATCGTCGATCAGACGTCGAACAACCCGGCGGCTTATGCCACGGCGTACGACCCGGGTGTGGACGGTGTGCTCAACTTCGGCATACCGAACAACACTCCTGGTAACGACGATGTACTCAAGGACGGCGTACGAATCGTCGCCAGCCCAGGTCTGGATGGCCAGTTCGGAACGACCGACGATCACGATGTGTATCTGTTCGAGAACACCGCAGCGGATGCCGGCCTGTCCGCGCCGTTCAACGCCTGGATGACCTTCTTCGGGCAGTTCTTCGATCATGGTCTGGACCTGGTCACCAAAGGCGGTTCGGGCACTGTGTTCATTCCGTTGAAACCCGATGATCCGCTGTATGTGGAAGGCAGCCCGACTAACTTCATGGTGCTGACTCGCGCGACCAACCAGCCAGGCGTCGACGGCATTCTCGGCACGGCCGACGACATCCATGAGCACACCAACACTACCTCACCGTTCGTGGATCAGAACCAGACTTACAGCTCGCATCCATCGCACCAGGTGTTCCTGCGTGGTTATGTGCTGACCAATGATGGACCGATCGCGACCGGGCAGTTGATCACCAACCGTGATCTGGGAACGGATGGCAAGTTCGGTGGCGGCGACGATACGGAGATTGGCGGTATGGCCACCTGGAAAGTGGTCAAGGCGCAGGCCCGTGACGTACTGGGTATCAACCTGACCGATGCCGATGTCGATAACGTGCCTTTGATTGCGACCGATGCCTACGGTAATTTCCTCCCTGGCCCGACCGGCAAGGTTCAAGTGGTGATGAAGGGGGCCGACGGCATTGGTGGTACTGCCGATGACGTGCTGGTCGAAGGCAACCCGCTTGCCCCGATCGACCTGACCAACGCTGTGCGCACCGGCCATCAGTTCCTGGCTGACATCGCCCACAATGCCGTGCCGGTCATCACCGGCGGGGTACTGCAGGCTGATGGCGACGTTCTTGTAGGCAACTCCCAGCCAACTGGCCCAGGCGGTAACAACCTGACCTACGACAACGAACTGCTGGACGCGCACTACATCGCCGGCGACGGCCGGGTCAACGAGAACATCGGCCTGACCGCCGTGCATGCGATCTTCCACTCCGAGCACAACCGTCTGGTCGCCCAGACCAAGGACACCGTGCTCGATTCGGGAGACGTGGCCTTCCTCAACGAGTGGCTGCTCAATCCGGTGGCGGCGATGCCGGTCAACCAGGCCCAGATCGATGCGCTGGTGTGGAATGGCGAACGTCTGTTCCAGGCTGCCAAGTTCGGTACCGAGATGCAGTACCAACACCTGGTATTCGAGGAGTTCGCGCGAACCATCTCGCCCAACGTCGACCTGTTCTTCGCACCGACCCAGGTCTACGACGTCGACCTCGACCCTTCGATCGTCGCCGAGTTTGCCCATACCGTGTACCGGTTTGGTCACTCGATGCTGACCGAGACTGTCGATCGGCTGGACGTGAATTTCAACGTGATAAGCGATCCGAACGGCACCGATCCCGATCAGCAGTTAGGCTTGATCGCGGCGTTCCTCAACCCGCTGGCCTATGCCGCCAGTGGCGTGACGCCAGAGGACGCGACCAGCGCAATCGTGCGTGGTGTGACGCGCCAGGCCGGTAACGAAATCGACGAGTTCGTGACCGAGGCGTTGCGCAACAACCTGTTGGGCCTGCCACTCGATCTGCCGGCGATCAACATCGCCCGTGGCCGAGACGTGGGGATTCCTTCGCTCAACGCGTTCCGCCGCGACATCTACAACCAGACCGGCGATACCCAGATGAAGCCGTACACCAGCTGGGTCGACCTGTTGCAACACCTCAAGCATCCGGAGTCGCTGATCAACTTCATCGCGGCCTATGGCACCCACAGCACGATCACCGGGGCGACCACCCTGGAAGCCAAGCGCGCTGCCGCCATGGCACTGGTGTTCGGTGGTACGGGAGCGCCAGCTGACCGCCTGGACTTCCTCAACGGCACCGGTGCAACCTGGGGCAACGTGACGCGTGCCGGCAAGGATGGAGTGCTGGGCACCGCCGACGATCTCCATGGGGTGACAGTGACGGGTGTAGATGCCATCGACATGTGGATTGGCGGCCTGGCCGAAGAGAAAACGCCGTTTGGCGGCATGCTCGGCTCGACCTTCAACTTCGTGTTCGAGAACCAGCTGGAAAAACTCCAGGACGGCGACCGCTTCTACTACCTGGAACGGACCTCCGGGCTGTCGATGAACGCGGAACTGGAAAGCAACTCGTTCGCCAAGCTGATCATGGCCAACACCTCGGCCACGCACTTGCCGGGCCTGGTGTTCTCCGATCCCGGGTACTACCTGGAAGTCGATCAAAGCAAGCAGTTCAACGAAGGCCTGGCCAACGCCGACCCGCTCAGCGAAAACAACCAGCAGGTTGTGTTCCGCGATAACCCACTGACGGCTGGACCGGATACCAACTACATTCGCTACACCGGTGATCAGCACATCGTGCTGGGTGGCACCAATGGCAACGACATCCTCATCGCCAGTGAAGGCGACGACACGGTCTGGGGCGATGGCGGCAACGATCGCATCGAGGGTGGCGACGGCAACGACCAGCTGCGTGGCGGTGCCGGCGACGACATCATCACCGACGCGGGCGGCGACGATAACATCCAGGGCGGCGACGGCAACGATGTGCTCCACGGTGGTAACGGCGTCAACCTGATCATTGGCGGTTTCGGCAACGACTTCATCGTCACCGGTGAAGACGCCTCCGAAGCGATTGGCGGCCAGGGCAACGACTTCATCCTGGGCAGCAAGGCCAACGAACAGGACATGGGTAACGAAGGCGACGACTGGATCGAGAAGGGCACCTCCGACGGTGCGCCTGGCGACAACTTCGATCCGTTGGGCAACGACCCGATCATCGGCAACGATGTCTTCATCGGCGGCAACGAGAACGACAAGTTCAACGGTGAAGGCGGCGACGACATCATGGTCGGCAGCCTGGGCTTCGGCGACCGCTACATCGGCGGCTCGGGCTATGACTGGGCAACCTTCAAGGACCTGGCCCAGGGCGTCTCCATCGACTACACCGACCGCTTCTTCGATGTTCCGAAGGTGCCCGGTTCGGGAGCCTCGGCGCTGGTGCGGTTTGACATCATGGAAGGTCTGTCGGGGTCGGCGCACGGTGACTTCCTGCGCGGCGACAACGAGGACTCGGCGTCGCTGCCTGGCGCTGGTGCGAACGGCAGCGTGTTGACCAACATCGGCCTGATCAACGGGCTGTCGAGCCTGCTGCCAGCCGGTGCGACGTTCTTCGATGGCGGCAACATCATCCTCGGTGGCAGCGGCAGCGACCTGATCGAAGGCCGTGGCGGCAACGACATCATCGACGGTGACAAGTGGCTGAACGTACGCATCAGCGTGCGGGCGAACATCGATGGCACGGGTCCCGAGATCGCCTCGTTCAACAGCATGGAGCCGATGGTGCCGCTGATGCTCAACGGTACCTACAACCCTGGCCAGCTGGTGATCGTGCGGGAGATCCTGACTGGCAATGATCGTTATGACACGGCGTTGTTCTCCGGGGTTGCCGACGAATACACCATTCGTCGCGAGGGCAACACGGTCATCGTCACCGATACGGTGGTCGGTCGTGATGGGGAAGATCGTCTGACTGGCGTTGAACGGCTGCAGTTCTCCGATCGAGCGGAGGTCACCGGAGTCGGTTCGGGTGTCAACGCCGGTCCATCGGGTCACCTGGCAATCCTCGACGATGCCACCGGGGTGCGTGACGACACGCCGGTTTCCGGCCAGTTGTTGCGGGTCAGCAATCTGCAGGTTCGCGATCTGGACAACTTTTCGGCGACCAATGCGACCGGTGCAGTGACCGGTCCCGTGGCCTACTACTGGCAGGTTGAAGCCATCGCCGGTTCCGGCGTTTACGAGGACATCACCGTTGTCGCCGCCGGCGAAGCATCGCGGGCGACTGGCACCACCTTCCGCGTGACGGATGATGAAGCGGGCCTGAACATCCGCGTCCGCGCGGTGTATCAGGATGCCAAGGGCACGCTGGAGATCGTCGATTCCACGGCTAACAGCGCAGCATCGGCACCACCGGTCGTCACCGGTGTCGCGACGCAGAACCAGGTGTTGACCGTCAATCCGGCAACCATCGTCGACGTGGATGGCCTGAGCAATCCTCAGTTCACCTTCCAGTGGCAGATGACCAACGGCGTGACCTTCGTCAACATCCCCGGCGCCACCGGTACCACGCTCACCCTCGGCCAGGCTCAGGTCGGGAACCAGGTGCGGGTGGTGGTCAGCTACGTGGACAACTTCGGTGTGCACGAGACTGTGCCGTCCGATGCCACCGATCCTGTGGCCAACGTCAACGATGCACCGACAGGTCTGCCGCTGATCAGTGACACCACGCCGGATCAAGGCCAAGTGCTTACCGCGGTGACCACAGGCATTGCCGATGTCGATGGGCTGGGTACTTTCAGCTATCAATGGCAACAGGGTACTGGCACGTCCTTCACCAATATCGCCGGGGCAACTGCTGCAACCTTCACCCCCGGTACGGCGCAGGGCAACCTGCAACTGCGGGTGATCGTGCGCTACACCGACGGCTTCGGCACGCTGGAAACGCTGACCTCTGCGGCTACTGCGGCGGTGGTGATACCAACCGGCGTGGTGCTGACCGGCACCAACGCGGCGAACGTCCTCACCGGCGGTGCGGGCGCGGACGTGATACTTGGACTTGGCGGTGCGGATACGCTCAATGGCCTGGGTGGTAACGACCAGCTGTTTGGTGGTAACGGCGCCGACATCCTCAACGGGGGAGACGACAACGACACCCTCAATGGTGAGGATGGCGCCGACACTCTCAATGGTGGTCTGGGTGCGGATGTGATGAACGGTGGTGACGGCAACGACACCTACGTGGTCGACAACGTCGGCGACACCGTCAACGAAGCCGCCAATAACGGTACCGATCTGGTGCAAACCACTCTGACGAGCTACCTGCTCGGTGCCAACGTCGAGAACCTGACCTACACCGGCACCGGCAATTTCACCGGCACCGGTAACGCTCTGGCCAACACCATCACCGGCGGGGTCGGCAATGACCTGCTCAACGGCGGTGTGGGGGCCGACCGGATGGTGGGCCTGGCCGGCAACGATACCTACGTCGTCGATAACAACGGCGACGTGGTGGTCGAAGCGACGGGTGGCGGTGTGGATACCGTGCAGACGGCGCTGGGCAACTACTCGTTGAGCAACAACGTCGAGAACCTGCTCTACACCGGCGCCGGCAACTTCGTCGGTACAGGCAACGGCTCGAACAACGCCATCACCTCAGGAGCGGGTAATGACACCCTCAACGGCGGTGGCGGCGACGACGTCCTCACCGGTAACGGTGGCAGCGACACCCTCAACGGCGACGGCGGCAACGACCAGCTGTTGGGCGGTCTCGGCATCGATGTCCTCAACGGCGGCGCGGGTGACGACACCCTCGACGGCGGTGACGGCGACGACGCCCTGAACGGTGGCGCAGGCAACGACTCGCTGCTGGGTGGGCTGGGCAACGACAACCTGGACGGCGGTAACGGCAACGACACCCTCGACGGTGGTGCCGGCAACGACACCGTGCTCGGCGGTGTCGGCGACGACACCTTGCTGGGCGGCATCGGCAATGACTTCATCGACGGCGGAGCCGGCAACGATACAGTCACCGGTGGTGCGGGGAACGACACGATGGTTGCCAGTACCGGCAACGACATCTTCAGGTTCTCCGCAGGCTTCGGAACCGATCAGATCATCGGCTTCGACGCCAACCCGGCAGGCGGCCAGGACCGGCTCGACATCACGGGCCTGAACATCACCGCGGCAACCTTTGCCGCCAATGTCACCGTCACCGATGTCGGTGCCGATACGCTGCTCAGCTTCGCGGGAGCAACGGACACCATTCGACTGGTGGGCGTGGGTGATGCGACGACCGTGAATGCAACGGACTTCATTCTGGCAACGTGAGGGGTTGATCGGTCCTGTTAGGGCAGGTAGATGAAAGAAGAAGGGAGGGCATTGGATGCTCTCCCTTTTTTATTGGGACTTGATGTCTGTGCGAAGTAGCAGCGTTCTCTAGACCAACGTCTGGCCAAGGTACATGCGGTGTGTCGCTTCGATCTCGTTGATCATCCTCGGTGCAACACCTGCTGCCTCAGCGATTGGCCGCCAGCGCTTCACCGCAGTGCAGACCTCTTTGATGATGGCGTGCGCATCGATGCCCCGGACTTGCCTGGCCACGGCTTCCAGGTCTGCAAGTTCAAATTTGTCGCGCTTTCCATTCACGGTCATCTGGTGCGTCTCTACCCAGAAATTGCCGGGCAGGTACGACCATGAAATATCGTAGGCGGGGGAGAGTGACCATGTGCCTTCCTGGTCCATCAGGAAGCTGGTGTTCTTTGTGTGATCGTCCTGGTTTCGGGCAACCAGGTTGAACACCATCCGACGATAGAACTCGACAGCTTCCTTGCGTGATAACCCGAGCTCTCTCATTACCCCAAAGGCTTGCTCGTACGAATAGCCGCCAGGCTGCTTGTAGTCGGCGTGGTCGAGAGCACAGAGGGTGGCCATGTGGATTTTGTCGCCGTCGTCAGTGCGGTCAAAGCGCTTGGTCAGGAAGTGTGCACGGCCACCTTCCTGTAGCAGTTCACACGGGTTCATGGTGATGCCGGCTTCTTTGGCCATGAGCGAATAGGCGTATTCAATGCGGCCATAGCCTTGGGAGTCGGCGAGGACGTCAGTGTTTTTGGCGACATCAAACTTCAGAAGCCAGTAGGTAAAACCCTTCGGCGCCTTGACCTGCCCGGAGCGGATCTCGCCGGCAGCGTTCATTGTGATGACCGCCTTTGCCCGGGCTCCGCCGGCACTGGTGCCAACCTGGATCAAGCGTTGAAGCGCGTCATCATCGACATCGGGGTCATGCTTTGCGAGGCGCTCAGCCAGGCTTTCCCGTTGAGAAAGCACTTCACTGGCGAGCTCGACCAGCGCATCGATCTGAAAGCGCTCACTGGCTTTGGCCGCGCCATCCAGGGCTGGCTGGTACTCCAACCCACCCATTGCACGTGCGCCCTGATACAACACGCGTTCGACCGGGGTGAAAGTCGATTTGTCTCGACCTTCTTTAGCCAGCCAGGCGTCGATCAGTGCGTTACCGAAATCGTCCGGCAAGGAGTCCGCGAGAATGGCCGGAAGCCCTTTGTAGGTGTCCCGATTCAGGCTTGGAAAGGCGTAGGTTTGATTCGCCGCCAGCGGCATATGGATGGGGGAGATTTCGATACCCGTCCTGACGAACTCGGGGTCGTACTCGAACAGGCCCAGTTGAGTGTTCTCGTCCCAAAGCAGACCACCCACAAACATTTCGTACAGATACACCTTCGCAGTGATCACCAATGAACCTCCTTCTTACGCGTTTTTCCCTTGGGTGACGAAACTGCCGTGCTCTCGTCCGAGCCCTTGTCCGACGTGCGGGCAGTGCGGGTGCCGGTGGCGCGCATGCGTTGCGATCCTGCCATCTTGATCACCTGCAATGGGCTTGGCCGAACGGGTTGGACAAGCGAGTTCACTCGCTCTAACTCTCCAATGGCGCGCAGAACGGCGACCAGATTCACCAGGGTGCCTTTCCCATGCAGGATGTTGATCAGGGTTTGGCGGCTGATCCCGGCTTCTTCAGCCACCTGTTCCTGGCTCAGATTTTTTTTGAGGCGCAGCTCCTGAAGCAGCGCGCCAATGGTGCTGGCAATGGCATCGTCAGTCATGGCTTGGAGGCGCATAGTGTCTAGATTCCTTGGCTAAGGGTGATTTATTACGTTTCTTTGTATTTAAAGTTAGACGCTATCGATGATTTTAGTGGGAGAAAGCAAGTAAGGGTTAAATGTATAGAAAACTAGTCATTAAGCAGAAAAATCTGGTTTTGAGTATAGATTTTTAGGCTTTAATAATTGATGACGATTTAAGCCCAGTCTTGTGCTTTGAGGAAAGAAAATCCTGAGACCTCTGCGTAGGCGCTGGCAGTTGTTAATTATAAATCTGCTTAATACTTTGCATAATAAATAGAAAATTGACTAATCATCCCCCCGGAACAAAAAATCCTCCCCACACCGCGCCGCCAGAGCGCCCTGATTCGCCGTTTCTCTCCTGCCAGAAAAATAACCAAAGGAGCCCGACCCATGAAGCCTCAAGCTTCGTCCCAGCCGCGCCGTGCGGCAGCCGCTGCCTTCATCGGCACGATGATCGAGTGGTACGACTTTTACATTTACGCCACCGCCGCCGCGCTGGTGTTCGGTGCGCTGTTCTTTCCTTCAGACGACCCGTTATTCAGCACCATGGCCGCGTTCGGCACCTTTGCCGTGGGTTTTTTTGCACGGCCGTTGGGCGGGATTGTCTTTGGGCATATCGGCGACCGTATCGGGCGCAAGAAGTCGTTGATCATCACGCTGTTGATGATGGGCGTGGTCACCGTGTGCATCGGCTTGCTGCCGACTTACGCGCAGATCGGCGCCACCGCGCCGGTGCTGCTGATCCTGCTGCGCGTCGTCCAGGGCATCGCCGTGGGTGGAGAGTGGGGCGGGGCGGTGTTGATGGCCGGTGAGCATGCGCCGAAAGGTCGACGCAATTTCTTCGCCTCGTTCGCGCAACTGGGCAGCCCGGCGGGTTTGATCCTGTCGCTGCTGGCGTTCAGCGCCGTCACCCGGTTGCCGGAAGAGGACCTGATGAGCTGGGGCTGGCGCCTGCCGTTCCTCGCCAGTTCGCTGTTGCTGCTGGTGGGCCTGGCGATTCGCCTGGGAGTCAATGAGTCGCCGGAATTCCTCGCCAGCCGCGAGCAGGCGATCAAGAACACCCGCAAGGAGCAGGCGCCGGTCATGGAAGTGCTGCGCATCGCGTGGCGTCCGCTGCTGCTTTGCATCGGTGCCAATACTCTGGGTATCGCCGGGGTGTATTTCACCAACACCTTCATGATTGCCTACACCACCCAGCAACTGGCGCTGCCGCGTTCGCTGATCCTTGAGTGTCTGTTCTTCGTCGCGATAATTCAGTTCTGCATCCAGCCGCTGGCGGCGTGGATTGCCGAGAAAATCGGTGCGACCCGCTTCCTGTGCCTGGTGTCGCTGTTGGCCATGGCCTCGCCGTACCCGATGTTCGTGCTGGTGAGCTCGGCCCAGGCGCCGCTGATCATCCTCGGCATCGCTTTGGCGGTGGTGTGCATGGCGTCCTTCTATGCGGTGATCGCCGGCTATGTGAGCGGCATGTTCGAAACCCGGGTGCGCTACACCGCGATCTCCCTGGCCTATCAGATTTGCGGCGCGGTGGCCGGTGGCCTGACGCCGCTGATCGGCACGATGCTGGCGCACAAGTTCGCCGGCCAGTGGTGGCCGATGGCGGTGTTCTACAGCCTGATCGCCGCGACTTCGCTGATTTGTGTCCTGTCCCTTGCCCGTCGCCATGCCAGTGCTGAACGCATGGAAATGGCCAACGCTTGATCAACCGTTTTCTGGAGAAACCCATGTTGAAAATTAATGGCGAACGCCTGTGGGCGAGTCTGATGGCGATGGCGGAAATCGGTGCCACCGCCCGTGGCGGCAGCTGCCGTCTGGCTCTGAGCGACGAGGACAAAGCCGGTCGCGAATTGTTTGCCCACTGGTGCCGCGAAGCCGGCATGACCCTGAGCGTGGATGCGATCGGCAACCTGTTCGCTCGTCGCGAAGGCACCGACCCGGATGCCGCGCCGGTGATGATGGGCAGCCACCTCGACACCCAGCCCGAAGGCGGGCGCTTCGATGGCGTTTACGGCGTGCTGGCCGGTCTTGAAGTGGTGCGTTGCCTCAACGATCTGGGCATCCAGACCCGCAAGCCGCTGGAAGTGGCGGTGTGGACCAACGAGGAAGGCGCACGCTTCACCCCGGCGATGTTCGGCTCGGCGGTTTTCACCGGAATCATGGATCTGGACGCCGCGCTGGCGGTGCGCGATGCCGACGGCATCAGCGTCGCCGAGGCCTTGCAGCGTTGCGGTTATGAAGGTGAACGTCCGCTGGGTGGTGAGGTGGACGCGTACTTCGAGGCGCATATCGAGCAGGGGCCGATTCTGGAGGACAACGCCAAGAGCATCGGCGTGGTCAGCGGCGGCCAGGCGATTCGCTGGCTGGACGTGCGCGTCGAAGGCATGGCTGCCCACGCCGGCACCACGCCCATGCCACTGCGCAAGGATGCCCTCTACGGCGTGGCGCGGATGATTCAGGCCATCGAAGGCCTGGCCACCGATTTCGCCCCCGAAGGCCTGACCACCGTGGGCGAGTTGAGCATCAACAAGTCCTCGCGCAACACCATTCCCGGGTTGGTGAACTTCACCGTCGATTTACGGCATCACCGTGATGACGCCATCGAGGCCATGGAGCAACAGGTGCGCGCACGGCTGCAGGCCATAGCTGACGGTCGCGATCTGAAACTGACAATCACCCCGCACTGGATCAGCCCGGCCACGCCGTTCGACGCCGAATGCGTGGCGGCGGTACAGCAGGCGGTGGATGGCCTGGGCTACGCTCAGCAATCGATCGTCAGCGGCGCGGGGCATGATGCGATTCACCTGGCGCGCTACTGCCCGACGGCGATGGTGTTCATTCCGTGTGTGGGTGGGTTGAGTCATAACGAGGCTGAGGATGTGTTGCCGGAGGATGTGCGGCAGGGGACGGATGTGTTGTTGAACGCGGTGTTATCGCGAGCAAACAACTGATTCATCTGCCACTGCTTACCCAGGGGCACTGAATTTCTGTGGTGTTGTGAAACCTGTGGTGAGGGGATTTATCCCCGTTCGGCTGCGCAGCAGTCGTAGAACCATACAACTCATATGTCTGATAAACCGCGAGTTCAGGTTTTGGGGCTGCTCCGCAGCCCAACGGGGATAAATCCCCTCACCACAAGTTTTGTATCTCCACAGGATTACTAAGCAACACAGGATTTTGTGTTTAACGCACTTTTTTAACTGACGGGAACCAACCCCATGCGCAGTTTTTTCCACCCAGAACAATTGCTCCACCACCCACGCAGCTACTACTCCCGCGGCCAGATGCGCACTCCTCAGGAAGTCCCCGAGCGCGCGCAGCGTCTGGTCCAGGCCTCGCACTCGCTGGGTTTTTCCGTCGAGCAACCCACCGATGCCGGTCTTGATCCACTATTGGCCGTCCACGGCGCGCCCTACCTGGCGTTCCTCCAGGAAGCCCACCAACGCTGGAAGGAAATCCCCGAAGACTGGGGCGACGAAGTCATGTCCAACATCTTCGTCCGCGAGCCCAACGCCCTGCGTGGCATCCTCGCCCAGGCCGCCCGTTACCTGGCCGACGGCAGTTGCCCGGTGGGCGAGCAGACCTGGCGCTCGGCCTACTGGTCGGCGCAGAGCGCGATTGCCGGCGCTCAAGCTTTGCTCGATGGCGAACCTGCCGCCTACGCCCTGTGCCGTCCACCGGGACATCACGCCCGGGGCGAAGCCGCGGGTGGCTTCTGTTACGTGAACAACGCGGCGGTGGCAGCCCAGGTATTGCGTGGCAAATTCGACAGGGTGGCGGTGCTCGACACCGACATGCACCACGGCCAGGGCATCCAGGAAATTTTCTACGACCGCGACGACGTGCTCTATGTCTCGGTGCACGGCGATCCGACCAACTTCTACCCGGGGGTCGCCGGCTTCAACGATGAGCGCGGCGTCGGCGCAGGCGAGGGCTTCAACCTCAATCTGCCGATGGCCCACGGTGCCAGCGAGGCGGATTTCCTCGGGCAACTGGACGTGGCCTTACAGGCCGTGACCGATTTCGGTGCCGAGGTGCTGGTGTTGTCGTTGGGCTTCGACATCTATGAACTCGATCCGCAGAGCAAGGTGGCGGTGACCCGTGAAGGCTTTGCCGAGCTGGGCGAGCGGATCCGCAGCCTTGGGCTGCCGTGTCTGATCGTGCAGGAGGGGGGGTATCACCTGGAGAGTCTGGAGGACAATGCGCGGGCGTTTTTTGTGGGGCCTGAGGTGTGGAAGCTCTGATTCTTCAGCGTCTGTGAGGGCCTCATCGCGGGCAAGCCCGCTCCCACAGGTTTCCTTGTTGAGCACAATTATTGTGCAAGACACTGGACACTGTG
>NZ_JBSVXG010000055.1:0-32291 GCF_054070595.1 Pseudomonas sp. SDO55104_S430
CGGAATCGAGCTTTTAGTCCCGCCCACCCCTTCAAGTCTAAACATACAAGCGAGCCTGCTCGCGATGGCATTCGGTCAGCCAACATCTCTATTGAATGTGCCGGCCTCTTCGCGGGCAAGCCCTGCTCCTACAGGGTTTGTGGTTGTTTGTGGGGTTTGTGTACACCAGATGAACCTGTGGGAGCGGGCTTGCTCGCGAAAGCGGTGGGTCAGTCGATATTGATGTCGGCTGACACTATGCCTTCGCGAGCAAGCCCGCTCCCACATTGGATCGGGTTGAGCTTTAGAGCGGTTACAGCACCGAAGCCGTCTGCGCCACTTTCGGCTGGCGGTACAGGTCAAGCAGTACCTGATCGAGTACCGACGAGGCGCCGAAGGGGGCTTTGTCGTTGAGGATGGCGACCACGGCCCAGGTGTTGCCGTTGACGTCGCGGCTGTAGCCGGCGATGGCGCGTACGGTGTTCAGGGTGCCGGTCTTGACGTGGGCTTCGCCGCGCATCGCGGTGGTTTTCAGGCGTTTGCGCATGGTGCCGTCGGTGCCGGCGATGGGCATCGAGCTGATGTACTCGGCCGCATACGGGCTGCGCCAGGCGGCCTGCAGCATCGAGGCCATTTCCCGGGCGCTGACGCGTTCGGAGCGGGACAGGCCGGAGCCGTTCTCCATGACCAGGTGCGGTGCGGTGATGCCTTTTTTCGCCAGCCACTGACGAACCACGCGCTGGGCGGCCTTGGCGTCGTCGCCGTCGGCATCGGTGCGGAAGCGTTGTCCCAGGCTCAGGAACAGCTGCTGGGCCATGGTGTTGTTACTGTATTTGTTGATGTCGCGAATGATTTCCGCCAGATCCGGCGAGAACGCCCGGGCCAGTACCTTGGCGTCTTTTGGCGTTGGCGCCAGCACGTCACGGCCCTGGATGCTGCCACCCAGTTCTTTCCAGATCGCCCGCACGGCGCCGGCGGTGTAGGTCGCGTGGTCGAGCAGCGACAGGTACGTCTGCGAGCTGCAGCCGTCGCCCAACTGGCCGCCGACGGTGACCGTCACGCTGCCGTCGGCCTGAGGCACCGGGTTGTAGCGCACGCCGCCGGTGCATTGCTTGGAAGGAAGCGCCTTGACCTGATTCTCGATACGAATGCTGGCAATCGGCGGTTCCACCGAAATCAGCACGCGCCCGCCGTCGTTGCGGGCCACGAAGCGCAGGGCCTTGAGATTGACCAGCAGGGCGTCAGGCTTGACCAGGAACGGCTTGTTCTCGTCATTGCCGTCGTCATTGAACTCGGGCAGTTGCGGCTGCACGAAGAAGTTCTTGTCCAGCACCAGATCACCGGTGACCTGGGTCACGCCATTGGCGCGCAGGTCGCGCATCAACAGCCAGAGCTTTTCCATGTTCAGCTTCGGATCGCCGCCACCCTTGAGGTAGAGGTTGCCGTTGAGAATGCCGCCGCTCAGTGTGCCGTCAGTGTAGAACTCGGTTTTCCACTGGTGGTTGGGGCCGAGCATTTCCAGCGCCGCGTAAGTGGTCACCAGCTTCATGGTCGAGGCGGGGTTGACCGACACGTCGGCATTGAAGATGGTCGGGGTGCCGGGGCCGTTGAGCGGGATCATCACCAGCGACAGGGCGTTGTCCTGCAACTTGCTGGCCTTCAGGGCTTTTTCGACGTTGGGCGTCAGGGAGGTGTTGATCGTTTCAGCGGAAGCGGGGAGGGCCAGCGGCAAAAGGAAGCTGGCCAGCAGCAATGGACGCAACGATTTGATCATGTGAAATAAGACCCTGCAGTCGAGGGGAAATTGACGAGGGCATGAAAATGAAAGCCCTCAGCGGTGACAAAAGTGTCGGCATTATGCCCCAAGGTGTTGCGGCCTTGGTCTGCTAATCCGCTATTTTTTCAAATCGTGTTGCGGGCCATAAAGAAAAAGGGCCATCACAATGGATGGCCCTTTTGAACATCAAGCTACCGGATTGATCGGCTTTTCCGGGTACCAGACGTCGATCAGCGGGCTGACGGTGACTTCGGTCAGTTCGCTGCGGCCCTTGAGCCAGGCTTCAACGGCAGCGCGCTGCTCTTCGGAGACCGAACCGCGCTTCTGCAGGCAAACCAGACCGAAGTCGTCGCCGCCAACATAGCCAAGACCGTTGGCTTCCATGGCTTCTTTCAGAAACGCGTCGAGGAATGCGTCGATTGCCTCGTCAGCCAGATCTTCCTTGAAGTCCAGGTTCAATTCGAAACCCAATTCCTGGAACTCGTCTACACAAAGCTTTTTGCGCAGACGCTGGGAACGGTTAGTGGCCATGAAACAATCCTCGTGAGTAATAACGCCGCGCATCTTACCAGCTAAGCAAGCTCCTTGCCGGTCGAGTTGTTCAATTAATACTACGTGCGGACCGCCGGTTTCATTACGCCATTCAGAGGCCGGGCAGGATATCGGCGGGCACAATGCTTCCGCCTTTCATGACCACGGGCAATTTCTCCAGAACACTGATGTCGGCAAGCGGATCGCCGTCCACCGCGATCATGTCGGCATAGCGCCCGACGCTGACGGCACCGACATCCTGCTGCCAGTTGAGCAGGTCGGCGGCAACCACGGTGGCGGACTGGATCGCCTGCATCGGCGTCATGCCGAACTTGACCATGTAGGCGAACTGTTTGGCGTTGGTGCCGATCGGATAGACGCCGGCGTCGGTGCCATACGCGATCTTCACCCCCGCTTTGACCGCCTTGCGAAAGGCCTGGCGCTGCACGTCGGTGGTTTCAGCGTTCTTGCGCAGGTAACTCTCCGGCCATTTTTCCTCGCGACCGACTTCATCGATGTAGTCGCCGTTATAAATGTCCATCACCAGATAGGTGCCGTTGTCCTTGGCCAGCTTGATGCCTTCGTCGTCCAGCAGCGACGCATGCTCGACCGATTTCACCCCCGCGCGGATCGCCGCCTTGATCCCTTCGGCGCCATGGGCGTGCACCGTGGCGTAGCTTTTGTGAATATTGGCTTCCTGCACCACGGCGCGCATTTCGTCCTCGGTCATCTCCATCTGACCAGGCTCGGTGCCCTCGGCCAGTACCGAGCCGGTGCCCATCATCTTGATGGTGTCCACGCCGTGCTGGAACAGGTAACGGGTCTTTAACTTGGCGTCGTTGGCATCGCGGTAAACCCCCACGCGCATGTCCGCCGGGATCTCCACGCCGGGGGCAAATCCGGTGACCTCGCCACCGCCGCCGGCCACGGTGATGTAGGCGCCGACCACGTTCATCCGCGGCCCCAACACCCGGTTGGCGTTGATCGCATCGCGCAGGGCGACGTCGGTGAAGGCGCGATAGGTGCCCAGGTCATGCACGGTGGTGAAGCCTGCGCGCAGGGTCTGATAGGCGTGTTTGGCTCCCATCAGCGCGACATCCTGAGGGGAGTGCAGCAGCGGTTCGGCGACATTGTTGGTCATGTCCCAGTCGGAAATGTGCGTGTGCATGTCGATCAGGCCCGGCAGCACGGTTTTGCCCGACCAGTCGATCACCGTGCTGTTGGCCGGTGGTGCGCTCCAGGGCTCGACGGCGACGATGCGATCACCGTCGATCTTGATGCGTTGATCGCTCAGCACTTTGCCTTTTTCCACATCCACCAGATGCCCGGCATGCACATAAACGGTGTCCGCCTGCGCAGATAAGGCCAGGGAAGAGAAAGTAATCGCCAGCGCAATACACTTGATCCGCAAGTTCTTCATGGGAGACCTCTTGTTTTTATTGTGATGAGACAGATCAGAAAAGATCGAAGGGGTATTCGGTGATGATTCGAAGTTGCTTCACGCTGTCGCCGGTAAAGGACTGGTCGGCATAACGGACGCGTACAGAGAGGTTCTTCAGGGCGCCACTTTCCACCACTGTTTTAAGGTCGATATCCCGTTCGATCTGTTTATCGGCATGGGCGAAGTAGGCGTACAAGCCTTCGGGATCAACTTTCTCGTTATCGATATCGAAGCCGTAGACGTAGCGAAGGCTGAGTGTCGTGTGCAAGTAACCGGTGCTGCCGAAGTCATAGGCATAACCCAGTCCGATGGACTGTTCGCCGGGGCCGTTGAAGTCGCCGTATTGCGAGGAGTTGGCCAGGTAGATGGAGTCCATGTAAGTCCCGTCGGACGACATCAGATAGTCGAACGGTTGGCTGCCATGAATTTTCTGATAGGACAGGGTGTAGCTGTGCGGGCCATTGCCATAAGTGGTCGCGAGCGACCAGGCCGTGACATTGATCGTGCCGGCATTGGCCTGACCGGTGTCGAGCGAGCGGTAAAGGTTGAAATCGAAACCCAGTGTCTGCTCCGCTTCCAACGGGAAGGTGTAGTTCGCGTTTACATAGTACTGGCGCCACAGGTCTTCCGCGCGGGATGCATAAAAGCCGAGGCTGCCTTCCTCGATCGGCTGCCAGGTCAAACCGGCGTAGTCCACGTCCCCGGCGTCGACTCCGGCGTAACCGGCCTTGAAGCCCTCGTCGTGATTGGTGGTCGTGTAACCCCGGGAAGAATAGAAATGGCCGATATCGAGGCTGACTGTTTCGATGTCATCGCTCAGGAGTTGAAAGCCCCGAGTGGTCATCGGCATCAATCTCAAGTCGGGCGTGGCGAATACCGGGTTGTAAGGACGCAAGTCGCCAAACTTCAAAACAGTGTTCGACCATTTGGCTTTTACAGAACCGTTAAGTGTCGATGACTCACTTCTTTCCCCGTCTCCCCCGACGGGAAACATGCCCGTGCCCTGAGTGCCGCGTCCACCATCGAGCTTGTAGGCGGTGTAGGCACTGGCGTCGATGCCGAAGCCAATAACGCCCTGGGTGAACCCGGACTGATAGTCCATCAGGAAACCCTGACCCCATCCTATTGCATCGGGATAGTGGGACAGCGAGTTGCGGTTGAAGTACATGTTGCGTGCGAGCACTTTGGCGGATGAGCCTTCGATAAATCCTTCAGGCTCATCTTTGGCTTGCACATCTTCTGCCTGAACGGGCAGAGAACTTGCGGATACGGAAAATACGAACAGTCCCAACAATGAACGCTTCTTCATTAGAGGCCTCAGGGCTTTGATTCTTATTGTTCTAAGGGAACGCCTGCGGGCCAAGAATGTGCTGCGGGTGGCGCAAATTACAGTGATGTCTGCGCATTAATTCGATGTGCGAAGCGCATAAAAAAACGGTGGCTGTCGGGTCTGAATGTCCTACCGATTTATCGCATTTTTGGATCTACCCGCTAAGTCATCCTGCCTCTACATTGATTCGACTTTCTCACCCGAGGTTGATCATGGCCCCCCAAGTGGATTTGCACGCGTTAACCACTCCGTCGGAGCTCGAAGCGTGCTTCGAACTGATGAAACAGCTGCGCCCGGCATTGGTGTCTCCTGCGTTGTTCGCCGAGCAGATTGCACGGCAACTCAAGCAGGGCTACCAGTTGCTGGCGGCCCGGCAAGACGGAACGTACGTAGGGCTGATCGGTTTTCGTGAGAGCGAGAACCTGCTTTATGGCCGCTTCATTTACGTTGACGACCTGGTGGTCGACACCGCAGCGCGTCATCTGGGCTTGGGCGCGAGTCTGCTCGATGCCGTGCGGGCCGAAGCGATCAGTCGCGATTGCGCGCACCTGGTGCTCGACACCGGTCTGCACATGCCGCTGGCCCAGCGGTTTTATTTCCGCGAGGGAATGCTGGCCAAGGGCATGCATTTCGTTCAGCCATTGTCGGAATGACGGGAGCAGGGCAGTGAAAGAGTTACTCATGATCAACAGCAGCCCGAATGGATCGGGCTCTGCTGGCTTCCGCCTGGCCATGGACATGATCGAAAGCCTGCGCAGCAGACGTCCGGAGCTGAATCTCACCGTACGCGACCTGATGGCTGATCCTTTGCTGCCGGTCAGCGATGCCTACTGTGAGGCCTTGCTGGGCGGTCGGGAAAACGATGATCCGGCCTTCGCCCAATCCGAGCGCCTGATCGTCGAGCTGGAACGCAGTGATGTGCTGTTTATCGCGACGCCCATTCACAACTTCACTGTGCCGGCCGCCCTCAAGCTGTGGGTCGACAATGTGGTTCGCGCACGGCGAACGTTCGGTCGCGGACCTAACGGGAAAATCGGCTTGCTCGCGGATCGACCGACTTACTTGTTGATCAGCTCCGGTGGAATTCATCGCGGCCCGCAAGCCAATCAGCCCGAATTCATCAGCTCGTTTCTGCGCTGCGTGTTGAACACCATCGGTTTGCATGATTTGCGTTTCGTCTACCTTCAGGGCATGGCGACGGGGCCGGGTGCGGTCAGCGCGGCCTTGCTGCAAGCCCGTCGGCAACTGAGTGCGGAGCCGGTGTTTTTCCCGTTGGAGGAAACCGCTCATGGCTGAAAGCATTTTCGTTGCAGGCGCTACCGGGGTTATCGGCAGTGTCCTGGTCAAGTTGCTGGTTCAGGCGGGTTACCGCGTGTACGGCAGCACGCGCCGTGAGGAGCAGGCCCAAAGGTTGCGTTCCCTTGGCGTGAGCCCCGTGGTTGTCGATGTTTTCGATGCCCAGGCGCTCGAGGCGCAATTGCTGCGGATCAAGCCCGACTGTGTCGTGCATCAACTCACGGATCTGCCACGGGGGCTCGACCCCACGCAGATGGCGGAGGCGATCGCTCGCAACGCACGATTGCGTGATCAGGGCACGGCCAATCTGATGGCGGCCGCGCGGGCATCGGGCTGTGCGCGCGTTGTCGCCCAGAGTATTGCGTGGGCGTATGCCGAGGGCCCCATGCCTTACGAAGAAGAGGCCGCGCTGGATCTGCAGGCGCAGGGCCTGCGCGCGATCAGCGTGGGTGGCGTGGCGGCGCTGGAACATCGGGTGTTGAACACGCCGTCAGTGGAAGGCACCGTGCTTCGCTACGGTCAGCTGTATGGTCCGGGTACCGGCACCGATCAGCCGTCGGGGAACAGCCCTTTGCATGTCGAGGCGGCGGCCTGGGCCGCGTTGCTGGCGCTGCGGTTGCACGCTAATGGCGTGTTCAACATCGCCGAAGACAACTCGCAGGTCAGCACTGAAAAGGCGCGGCGCATGCTTGGCTGGACGCCTGATCTGCGCGCTTAAGTCAGGCCCTGCATGACCTTTTCCAGGCGTCGCGCCAGTTCCAGGGCATGGGCCTGGTCTTTCACGTTGGTGAAGCCCAGGAGCAGGCCCTGCGCGGCCGGTGTCGAGGCGTACCAGTTGGATAACGCCTGGATGCTCAGGCCGGCCTCCCGGGCGCGCAGTGCGATGGCGCGGTCATCCATGCCTGGCGCCAGCCGCAGGATCAGATGCATCCCGCCTACCTGGCGATCGACCGAGCATTGATCCCCAAGGACCGCGTGCAGGGCGTCGGCCAGCAAGCCCCGGCGGGACGAATAGAGGTCACGCATTCTTTTCAGATGGCGGGGGAAGTGGCCTTGCTCAATGAACCTGGCGGTGGTGACTTGCCACAGTTGAGGGCAGTGACTGTGCATCATGTCGGCGATTTGGGTGAACCGCGCCACAAGGTCTTCCGATACCACCACATAAGCCAGGCGCAAGGCCGGCACCAACACCTTGCTGAAGGTGCCGCAATACAGCACCCGATTGCCGCCATCGAGGCTTTTCAGCGCGGGCAGCGTACGGCCCTGATAGCGGTATTCGCTGTCGTAGTCATCCTCGATGATCCAGCTGTTCTGCCGGTTGGCCCAATCCAGCAGGGCCTGGCGGCGCGGCATGGACATAGGGACGCAGAGCGGGCTCTGGTGAGTGGGTGTCACCACGGCAAAGCGCGCGTCCGGTGCCTGTTGCAGGGCGCTTTGCACATCGATGCCTTCAGCGTCGACAGGCACTGGCACGAGGTTCGCCCCCGCTTCCCGCAGGAAATGACTGGCGGCGAAATACCCGGGGTCCTCGACCCAGCAGCCATCGCCCTGGTTCAGCAGACTGCGGCAGATCAGATCCAGACAGGCGCGGTAGCCGGCGACAATGAAAATCTGCTCGGGTGAGCAGGCGATGCCACGGGACACGCTCAAGTAGCCCGCCACCGCTTCGCGCAGCGCGCGATGACCGCGGGCGTCCGGGTAAATCAGACCGTCCAGCTGCGAGTGGCGCAGCGTGTGGTGAGCCAGGCGATTCCACAGCGGGCCGGGGAACGCATCCAGCGCCGGCAGTCCCATCTGCAACGGCAGCGGCGGTTCGCCCATATGAATCAAGGGCGCTTGCGGGCGTGAGACGGGGGCCGCCCGGGGTTTGAGCGGAGCGGGTTTGATCCGCGGTGACACCACGGTTCCGGCAGGCCCGCGCGAGACAAAATAACCCTCGTTGATCAATAGCTGATACGCGGCCTCGACGGTGCCACGAGCCAGATTCAGGTCCGAGGCCAGCGCCCGGATGGAAGGCACGCGATCACCGGGTTTCAGGCGTCCTTCTGCAATCGAATCGCGAAAGCGCCAATAGATTTGCCGGAACAACGGAGGACCGCCCGCTTTTTCGGATTCGATTTTTCGCATTCCTATGTCCCAATCAATTCAAGCATTTTTGGATCTATAGCATAGGGCATGAAGAGGATAACGTGTCTGCGCTTTGACACTGTTTACCATCCCGACTGGAGAGCCCGAATGCTCAACACACTCACGCAGGACGAGTCGGTGCCTGTCGGCGCTGGCGTGCAATCAACGGAGGCCCGGCGCGTCATCTGGCTGACGGCGGTTTGTGCAGCGCTGTACCCCTGGGTGCTGGATGCCTTCCACTGGGCGGTGACTCCGGGCGCGGCCGATCAGCCGGTGTTTGCAGGCTCGACGGCCATGGCGACCTTGATGCTGGTGGTGGCCTTTGCAGTGCCGTTGATCTGTCTGCTGCAAGCGGGCCATCCGCTTCGGGCGGGCGCTGCAGATGCGTCGCGGGCGCGACGGTTTGCCTTCATCGCCATGACGGCGCCGACGACTTACGTGTTTTTCGGCGTGGTTTCCTACATGGCGGGCAGCCCGATTCCCGATACCTGGATCTGGACACCGGTGTGGCTGCTGTTGGGGTACGTGGCGATTCGAAAGGGGGTATCGCAGGCGCCGTTACGGGCGAGTCTGTCAGCGCCGCTGCGGGTGGCGCATGGGGTGTGTGGTGCGATCGCTGCGCTGTACGTGCTGTTTCACATCACCAATCACCTGTTCGGCCTCGTCAGCCCGCAGGCGCACGGGGCGGTCATGGACATCGGGCGCACGGTTTATCGGGCGTCTTTCATCGAGCCAATCCTGGTGATGGTGATGCTGTTCCAGATTGTCAGCGGCTTGCGCCTGGTCTGGACCGGAAGCGAGACCACCCTGGATCGCTATCGGGTTTTCCAGCTGGCGTCGGGGGTGTTCATGTCCGTGTTTATTCTCGGTCACATGAACTCGGTGTTCATCTTTGCCCGAACCTACCTAGGCATCCCCACGGACTGGGCATTCGCCGCCGGGTTGCCGACCGGCCTGATTGCTGATCCGTGGAACATCCGGCTGCTGCCGCACTATGCGCTGGGGGTGTTCTTCGTACTGGCGCACATGTTCTCGGGGTTGCGGGTGGTGTTGCTGGCGCATGGCGTCAAACCAACGGTTGCCAACACCCTCTGGTGGGTGGGCGCGGGCGTGGGGTCGTTGGTGTCGCTGGCGATCATGCTGGGCATGACCGGGTTGCGTCTGGTTTGAGATCACACAGGGACGGTGAGAGGGCCTAAGCCTTGCGCCAGTTCAGGATCATCAAGGTCACGACGCCCGCGACAATCCCCCAGAACGCCGAGCCGATGGAGAACAGCGTCAGCCCCGACGCCGTGACCATGAAGGTGATCAGCGCCGCTTCACGCTCTTTCACCTCGCTCATGGCGATGCTCAGGCCGTTGATGATCGAGCCGAACAACGCCAGGGCGGCGATCGACAGCACCAGTTCCTTGGGCAGGGCGGCGAACAGCGCCGCCAGGGTCGCGCCGAATACCCCGGCGATGCCGTAGAAAATCCCACACCAGACCGCCGCCGTGTAGCGCTTGTTGCGATCTTCATGGGCGTGCGGGCCGGTGCAGATCGCCGCGCTGATGGCGGCCAGGTTGATGCCGTGGGAGCCAAAGGGCGCCAGCAGCAGCGAGGCGATGCCGGTGGTGGTGATCAGCGGCGAGGCAGGCACGTGATAGCCGTCGGCGCGCAGCACGGCGATGCCGGGCATGTTTTGCGAGGTCATCGCCACCACGAACAGCGGAATGCCGATGCTGATGGTCGCGGCGAGGGAGAAGTGCGGGGTGGTCCAGACCGGTGTCGCCACTTCCAGGCGGAAGGCGCTGAAGTCCAGCAGTCCCATGAGCCCCGACAGCGCGGTGCCGATCAATAGCGCGGCCAGCACCGCATAGCGCGGCGACAGGCGCTTGACCACCAGATAGGTGAAGAACATGCCCAGCACCAGCGCGGTGCGATGTTGCGCGGCGACGAAGATTTCGCTGCCGATCTTGAACAGAATCCCGGCCAGCAGCGCGGCGGCCAGGGAGGCGGGGATCTTTTTCACCAGGCGTTCGAAGCTGCCGGTCAGGCCGCAGATGGTCACCAGGATCGCGCACGTTATATAGGCGCCAATCGCTTCGCCATAACTGACGCCACCCAGGCTGGTGATCAGCAGCGCCGCGCCGGGGGTCGACCAGGCGATGGTGATCGGCGTGCGATAGCGCAACGACAGACCGATCGAACACACCGCCATGCCGATGGAAATCGCCCAGATCCACGACGAAATCTGCCCGCTGGTCAGCCCCGCCGCCTGTCCGGCCTGGAACATCAGGACCAGGGAGCTGGTGTAGCCGGTCATCATCGCGATGAAACCGGCGACGATGGCCGATGGAGAGGTATCGGCCAGGGGGCGCAATTGCGTGTGCGTGGCGTCGTTCATGACGGCGGTGGTCCTGTTTCTGCTGAAGATATCCGTGGCTCCGCAATTTTCTCCTGTAGGAGCCAGCTTGCTCGCGATGGACGCCCAGGCACCGCTGGGCATCAGGCATCCAGCGTTATCGTTGACGACCATCGCGAGCAAGCTGGCTCCTACAGGGAGCGGGGTGACGCAACGGTTTTGTGGGTTTAAGCCTAAACTCAAACGTAAGAAGGTGTTGCCATACAGCGAAGGCTACAAACAGCCATACAGTCGTGTCGCCACTAACCATTGTGTACAATCGCGGTACTTTTTACGCGATACTTGCCAGCGACCCACTGTGCCGTATTACAGTCACCGTCAATTCGCCGCAGTTCTCCCGACTCGAGTGCCCATGAACGAACAGTTGCAGCCCCTCAAGAAACAACCGCGCGCAGGCAAAGCCGGGCGCAGCGGTACCCAGGACGATATTGTCTACGCGCATATCTTCGAGGCCATCCTCGAACAGCGTCTGGCGCCCGGCACAAAGTTGAGCGAAGAAGCGCTGGGGGAGATTTTCGGGGTCAGTCGCACTATCATTCGCCGCGCGCTGTCGCGTCTGGCCCATGAAAGTGTGGTGTTGCTGCGGCCCAACCGTGGCGCCGTGGTGGCAAGCCCGAGTGTGGAAGAGGCGCGCCAGGTGTTCATGGCCCGGCGTCTGGTGGAGCGGGCGATCACTGAGCTTGCGGTTCTGCATGCAACTGCCGAGCAGATCGCTGAATTACGGCAGATGGTCAACGACGAACGCGACAGCTTCTCCCGTGGCGATCGCGGCGCCGGCATCCGTCTGTCGGGTGAATTCCACCTGAAACTGGCGGAAGCGGCGAAAAACGCGCCGTTGATCAGCTTCCAGCGCAGCCTGGTGTCCCAGACTTCGCTGATTATTGCCCAGTATGAAAGCGGCAACCGTTCCCACTGCTCCTACGACGAGCACACCCAGCTGATCGACGCGATCGAAGCGCGCAACGGTGAGCTGGCGGTGGACCTGATGATGCATCACATGGATCACATCGACAGCAAGCTCAACCTCGACGAGGAAAGTGCGTCGGATGATTTGCATGCGGTGTTCTCGCATTTGTTGCAGACCAAGAAGCCTGGGCGGTCGCCGGCCAAGATCTGATCGGAAACCGAGTCGCGCCAATCGCGGGCAAGCCCGCTCCCACAAGGATTTGTGTTGTAAACCAAAAGTGTGAGCACCTCTATATTTGTGGGAGCGGGCTTGCCCGCGATGACGGCCTGAGAGACACAAAAAATCCCCCGGACTGAAAAGTACCGGGGGATTTTTGTTTTCAGATCGTTCCCACGCAGAGCATGGGAACGATCAAGGCGCGAAAAAGCCTATCGCTGATGCACCAGATTCCCCGCCGCATAGGTCTGCAGCACCGTCCGGTCATCCCCCAGGGTCATCAACACGAACAAGGTCTCGGCAATATTGTTCGCCTGCTTCAGGCGATAGCCGAGCAGAGGCGTGGCGTTGTAGTCCAGCACCAGGAAGTCGGCGTCGGTGCCCGGTTGCAGGTTGCCGATCTTGTCTTCCAGGCGCAGCGCGCGGGCGCCGCCGAGGGTGGCCAGGTACAGCGACTTGAACGGGCTCAGGCGCGCGCCTTGCAGCTGCATGACCTTGTACGCCTCGTTGAGGGTCTGCAGCAGCGAGAAGCTGGTGCCGCCGCCGACGTCCGTGCCCAGGCCGACATTCAGCTTGTGCTTCTCGGCCATCGGCAGGTTGAACAGGCCGCTGCCGAGGAAGAAGTTCGAAGTCGGGCAGAACGAGATCGCCGAGCCGGTTTCCGCCAAACGCGCGCACTCGTCGTCGCACAGGTGCACGCCGTGAGCGAACACCGAGCGCTCGCCCAGCAGTTGGTAGTGATCGTAGACATCCAGGTAGCCCTTGCGCTCCGGGAACAGCTCCTTGACCCACTCGATTTCCTTGAGGTTCTCGCTGATGTGGGTCTGCATGTACAGATCCGGATATTCGGTGAGCAACTGGCCGGCGAGGGTCAGTTGTTCCGGGGTGCTGGTCGGGGCGAAGCGCGGGGTGACCGCGTAGTGCAAGCGGCCCTTGCCGTGCCAGCGCTCGATCAGCGCCTTGCTTTCCAGGTAACTGGATTCGGCGGTGTCGGTCAGGTAGTCCGGGGCGTTGCGGTCCATCATCACCTTGCCGGCGATCATGCGCAGATCCAGCTGCTCGGCGGCCTCGAAGAACGAGTTCACCGATTGCGGGTGCACGCTGCCGAATACCAGCGCGGTGGTGGTGCCGTTGCGCAGCAGTTCCTTGATGAAAATGTCCGCGACGTCATCGGCGTGGGCTTTGTCGGCGAACTGGCTTTCGCACGGGAAGGTGTAGGTGTTGAGCCAGTCCAGCAACTGCTCGCCGTAGGCGCCGACCATGCCGGTCTGCGGCAGGTGGATGTGGGTGTCGATGAAGCCCGGGGTGATCAGCGAGTCCTGATAGTGAGTGATCTCGATGTCCGCCGGCAGAGTCGGCAGCAGTTCGCTGGCGTGGCCGAGGGCGCTGATTTTGCCGTTATCGACCACCAGCAGGCCGTCCTCGAAATACTCATAGGAGGCTTCGATGCCCACTTCGGCGGGGTCGGCGATGCTGTGCAAAATGGCGGCGCGGTAGGCTTTGCGAGTCAAGGGCATGATCGTTCTCTATTTATGAGGCTTATCAATTTGAGGCTTTCAATTGTGTGGCCTGGCTGCGGCGCGATACCGGCAGCAGCTTGGCAATCGGCTCGGCGCTGGAGGTTTGCTGGCCGAAATTCGCGTTGTAGGTGGCGATGATTTCGCCGGCGATGGAGATGGCGATTTCCACAGGCAATTTGCCTTTGACTTCGCCGATGCCCATCGGGCAGCGCATGCGTTGCACCACGCCGCTGTCGAAACCGCGGTCGCGCAGGCGGTGTTCGAACTTCACCCGCTTGGTCTTCGAGCCGATCAGGCCGAAGTAGGCGAAGTCGTTGCGCTTGAGGATCGCGGCGGTCAGTTCCAGGTCTAGCTGGTGATTGTGGGTCATGACGATGCAGTAGCTGCCGGCTGGCAGGTCGTCGATTTCGTCCACCGGTTCTTCGCTGACGATCTTGCGCACGCCATGGGGGATCTGTTCGGGGAATTCGTCTTCGCGTGAGTCGATCCAGCGCACCCGGCAGGGCAGGCTGGCCAGCAGCGGCACCAGCGCGCGGCCGACGTGACCGGCGCCGAACACGGCGATCTGCGCCTGGACCTGGCCCATCGGTTCGAACAGCAACACCGTGGCGCCACCGCAGCACTGGCCCAGGCTGGCGCCGAGGCTGAAGCGCTCCAGATGGGTGTCCTGCTTGCCGCTGGCGAGCATCTCGCGGGCGATCTGCATGGCCTTGTATTCCAGGTGCCCGCCGCCGATGGTGTCGAAGGCTTGCTGGGCACTGATGACCATCTTCGAGCCGGCATTGCGCGGAGTCGAGCCGAGCTCTTCGATGATGGTCACCAACACGCAGGGTTCACCGCGGTTTTGCAGGTCGGCGAGGGCGTCGATCCAGTTGTACATGTTTCACCTCAACATCTCTGTTGTCTGTACCGGCCTCTTCGCGGGCAAGCCTCGCTCCTACAGATCGCTTGATCCTTGTAGGAGCGAGGCTCGCCCGCGAAGGCCGCGCCTCGGTCTCAGAGCGGAGCCAACTCGGCTTCAGCATCTACAGGCTTCACCGCCTTCAACTGCCGCATCTGTTCACAACCCCACAACACCCGCTCCGGCGTCGCCGGCGCATCGATCTTCGGCTGATGTTTGTAATCACCCAGGCTCGCCACCGCATCCTTGATCGCGCACCACGCCGCAATGCCGAGCATGAACGGCGGCTCACCCACGGCCTTGGAGTGGAACACCGTGTCTTCCGGGTTCTTGCGGTTTTCCACCAGCTTGACGCGCAAATCCAGCGGCATGTCCGCCACGGCCGGGATCTTGTAACTGGCCGGGCCGTTGGTCATCAGCTTGCCCTTGTTGTTCCACACCAGCTCTTCCATGGTCAGCCAGCCCATGCCCTGAATGAAGCCGCCCTCGACCTGGCCGATGTCGATGGCCGGGTTCAGCGAGGCGCCGACGTCGTGGAGGATGTCGGTGCGCAGCATCTTGTATTCGCCGGTCAGGGTGTCGACCAGCACTTCGCAGCACGCCGCACCGAAGGCGAAGTAGTAGAACGGACGACCCCGAGCCTGGCTGCGGTCGTAGTAGATTTTCGGGGTCTTGTAGAAGCCGGTGCTCGACAGCGAGACCTGGGCGAAATAGGCCTGCTGGATCAGCGCCTCGAACGTCAGGATGTGATCGCGAACCCGCACGTGGCCGTTGTGGAAGACCACGTCTTCTTCGCTGACCTTGTATTGGCGCGCGGCGAATTCCACCAGGCGTTTCTTGATGGTTTCGGCGGCATTCTGCGCGGCCTTGCCGTTGAGGTCGGCGCCACTGGAAGCAGCGGTCGGCGAGGTGTTGGGCACCTTGTCGGTATTGGTCGCGGTGATCTGCACGCGGTCCATTTCCACTTGGAACACTTCGGCCACCACCTGCGCGACCTTGGTGTTCAGGCCCTGGCCCATCTCGGTGCCGCCGTGGTTCAGGTGGATGCTGCCGTCGGTGTAGACGTGCACCAGGGCGCCGGCCTGATTGAGGAAGCTGGCGGTGAAGGAAATGCCGAACTTCACCGGGGTCAGCGCCAGACCTTTCTTCAGGATCGGGCTGTTGGCGTTGTAGCGACGGATCGCTTCACGGCGTTCGGCGTACTGGCTGCTTTCTTCAAGCTCGGCGGTCATCTCCTCGAGCATGTTGTGCTCTACGGTCTGGTAGTAATGGGTGACGTTGCGCTCGGTCTTGCCGTAGTAGTTGGCCTTGCGCACCGCCAGCGGATCGAGGGCCAGGTGGCGGGCGATGGCGTCCATCACTTCTTCGATGGCGACCATGCCTTGCGGGCCACCGAAACCACGGTAGGCGGTGTTCGACGCGGTGTTGGTCTTGCAGCGATGGCCGTTGATGGTGGCGTCGCCCAGGTAGTACGAGTTGTCCGAGTGGAACATCGCCCGGTCGACGATCGACGCCGACAGATCCGGCGAGCAACCGCAGTTGCCGGCCAGCTCCAAGGCGATGCCGTGCAGGCGACCGGTGCTGTCGAAGCCGACGTCGTACTCGACATAGAACGGGTGACGCTTGCCGGTCATCAACATGTCTTCGACCCGCGGCAAACGCATCTTGGTCGGTTGGCCGGTCAGGTGCGCAATCACCGCGCACAGGCAGGCCGGGCTCGCCGCCTGGGTTTCCTTGCCGCCGAAGCCGCCGCCCATGCGGCGCATGTCGACGACGATCTTGTTCATCGACACGTCCAGCACTTCGGCTACCAGCTTCTGCACTTCGGTGGGGTTCTGCGTCGAGCAGTAGACGATCATGCCGCCGTCTTCGGTGGGCATCACCGAGGAGATCTGGGTTTCCAGATAGAAGTGTTCCTGGCCGCCGATGTGCAGCGTGCCTTGAATGCGGTGTTCGGCAGTGGCCAAGGCGCCGGCAGAATCGCCGCGCTGATGGGTGTGGCTGTCGAGCACGAAATGGCGTTTGCGCAGGGCTTCGACCACGTCCAGCACCGGCTCAAGGTCTTCGTATTCGATGATCGCGGCCATCGCTGCCTTGCGTGCGGTTTCCAGATCTTTTGCCGCAACGGCAACCACCGGCTGACCGACGAATTGCACGGTGTCGATGGCCAGCAGCGGATCACCCGGCAGCAGCGGGCCGATGTCTTTCAGACCCGGCACGTCTTCGTGAGTGATGGCGATGCGTACGCCCTCGAAGGCGTAGCAGGGCGCGGTGTCGATGCTGATGATCCGGGCGTGGGCGCGGTCCGACAGGCGTGCATAAACGTGCAACTGGTTGGGGAATTCCAGGCGGTCGTCGATGTACTGCGCTTCACCGGACACATGCTTGGCGGCGCTGTCGTGCTTGACGCTGCGGCCGACACCGGTGGTCAGGTCCTGGGCGAACAGTTCAGCCAGCTCGGCCTGGGTCTTCTCTACGGCGTGATGGTTAGACATAAGCGGTCACCCGAGTCTCGATGTGCGGTGTTTGCAGTTCGATGAAGTATTTGCGCAGCAGGTTCTGCGCGCTGAGCAGGCGATATTCCTTGCTGGCACGGAAGTCCGAGAGCGGCGTGAAATCTTCGGCCAGGGCGGCGCAGGCACGTTCCAGGGTGGCGCTGTTGAAAGGGGCGTCGCGCAGCACAGTTTCGCAGGCGTTGGCGCGTTTCGGGATCGCCGCCATGCCGCCGAAAGCCACGCGGGCGTCGGCGATCACACCGTTTTCCACCCGCAGGTTGAAGGCGGCGCAGACTGCGGAAATATCGTCATCCAGGCGCTTGGAAACCTTGTAGGCGCGGAACAACTGCTCGGCGCTGGCGCGAGGCACGATGATCTTCTCGATGAATTCGCTTTCCTGACGCGCGGTGACGCGGTAATCGATGAAGTAATCCTCAAGGGCGATGGTGCGGCGGGTGTCGCCCTTGCACAGGACGATCTGTGCACCGAGGGCAATCAGCAGGGGCGGCGAGTCACCGATCGGCGACGCGTTGCCGATGTTGCCGCCCAGGGTGCCCTGGTTGCGGATCTGCAGGGAAGCGAAGCGTTGCAGCAATTCGCCGAAGTCCGGGTACTCGGCCTTGAGTGCCTCGTAGCAGTCGGAGAGGGCGGTTGCAGCGCCGATTTCCAGGCGGTCTTCGAAGTGTTCGATGCGCTTCATTTCGGCGACGTTGCCGACGTAGATCATCACCGGCAAGGTACGGTGGAACTGTGTCACTTCCAGCGCGAGGTCAGTGCCGCCGGCCAGAAGGCGGGCCTGTGGATAGGCGTCGTAGAGGTCTGCGAGATCGGCCACGGTCAGCGGCACCAGGCAGCGTTTGTCGCCACTGTTGAGTTCGCCGATGTCGGTCGGAGCAATGGCTTTGAGGCGGGCGATGGTTTCGGCTTCGCGGGCATCGAACTGATCCGGCTGCTTGCCACAGCAGGATTGCTCGGCGGCTTCCAGGATCGGCCGGTAGCCGGTGCAGCGGCACAGGTTGCCGGCGAGGGCTTCGTGGGCTTTGTGGTGGTCCGGCTGGTCGCTGTTCTTTTGCAGGGCAAACAGCGACATCACGAAACCGGGGGTGCAGAAGCCGCACTGCGAACCATGGCACTCGACCATGGCCTTCTGCACGCTGTGCAGTTCGCCTTTGTGCTTGAGGTCTTCAACGCTGATCAGCTGTTTGCCGTGCAGCGACGAAACGAAGGTCAGGCAGGAATTGAGGCTGCGATAGCGAATGTGTTCGCGTCCGGCTTCATCCGTCTGCAGCTCACCGACCACCACAGTGCACGCGCCGCAGTCACCGCTGGCGCAGCCTTCTTTGGTACCGGGTTTGCCGACGTGGTCGCGCAGATAGTTGAGCACAGTCAGATTCGGGTCCAGGGCGTGCTCGCTACGGAGTTCCTGGTTGAGTAAAAACTGGATCACGGAAGGCCTCGCAGACTCATTATTGTTGTTAACCGATGGACCGAATTTAGCAGGTCTGACTTTTCGGTCAATGGTTTTCTGACTTAAAGGTCAGGAAAAACCATTTTCTCGATCAACGACGGGTTTCCTACAGTATTGACCCACGCGGGACAGGCTGCTTTTTGCTTGAATCGTGCCAAAACCAGCCAGCAGGCACTCCGCCATGCGGTATCAATTGCGCTACACTGCGCCGCTTGTGCAGATCGAAGAGTTTGAAGGACAACCATGACGTTCAAGGCGCCGGACAGCCTCGCCGAGCAAATCGCTCACCACCTCGCCGAACGCATCATTCGCGGTGAAATGAAGCCCGGGGAGCGCATTCAGGAGCTGAGGGTCACGCAGGCGCTCGACGTCAGCCGTGGTTCGGTCCGCGAGGCCTTGCTGATTCTCGAACGTCGTCACCTGATCGCGATCCTGCCGCGCCGCGGCGCCCACGTGACCGAACTCACCGCGCACAAGGTGAGAAGCCTGTGCGCGTTGATGAGCGAGATGTACATCCTGCTGGCCAACGCCGTGGCCACCGGCTGGAAAGTCCAGGCCGACCTTGCGCCATTCGTGCAGATCCAGCAGCGCCTGACCGCCAGCTTCGAGCGTCAGGACATTCACACCTTCGTCGACGAAAGTTTCAGCGTGATGCGCGCCACCTATCCGTTTGCCGACAATCCCTATCTGCAGGAAACCGTCGAAAACCTGCAGCCGGCCATGAGCCGTGCTTATTTCCTGGCCCTCGACCAGCGCAAGGCCTCGATGAGCGAATACCTGGAGCTGTTCGAGCGCCTGCTCGCCGCCGTCATCGCCCGTGATTTCGTACAGATCCGCGACGTACTGACGGCCTATGGCCGGCGCAGTTGCGAGCTGGTGATCTCTGCCCTGACGGATGCATAAGCGTGCGGCTCAAGTGCATCAAGCTGGCGGGATTCAAGTCCTTCGTCGATCCGACCACGGTGAACTTCCCCAGTAACATGGCGGCAGTGGTCGGGCCCAATGGTTGCGGCAAGTCGAACATCATCGACGCCGTTCGCTGGGTTATGGGCGAAAGTTCGGCAAAGAACCTGCGCGGCGAGTCGATGACCGACGTCATCTTCAACGGCTCCACCAGCCGCAAGCCGGTCAGCCAGGCGAGCATCGAGTTGGTGTTCGACAACTCCGACGGCACATTGCTGGGTGAATACGCCGCTTATGCGGAAATTTCCATTCGCCGCAAAGTCACCCGCGACAGCCAGACGACTTATTACCTCAACGGCACCAAGTGCCGTCGCCGCGACATCACCGATATCTTCCTCGGCACCGGCCTGGGTCCGCGCAGCTACTCGATCATCGAGCAGGGCATGATCTCCAAGCTGATCGAGTCCAAGCCTGAAGACCTGCGCAACTTCATCGAAGAAGCCGCAGGCATCTCCAAATACAAGGAGCGCCGGCGCGAGACCGAAAACCGTATCCGCCGCACCCACGAAAACCTAGAGCGACTGACCGACCTGCGCGAAGAGCTCGAACGCCAGCTCGAACGCCTGCACCGTCAGGCCGAGGCGGCGAAGAAGTATCAGGAATACAAGGGCGAGGAGCGCCAGCTCAAGGCGCAACTCTCGGCCCTGCGCTGGCAGGACCTGAACGATCAGGTCGGCCAGCGTGAAGCGATCATCGGCACTCAGGAAATCAGCTTCGAAGCCTTGGTGGCCGAGCAGCGCAACGCCGACGCCAGCATCGAGCGCCTGCGCGATGGGCACCACGATCTGTCCGAGCGCTTCAATCTGGTGCAGGGGCGTTTCTATTCGGTCGGCGGCGACATCGCCCGGGTCGAGCAGAGCATCCAGCACGGGCAGCAGCGTTTGCGCCAGTTGCAGGACGACTTGAAGGAGGCCGAGCGTGCGCGCCTGGAAACCGAGTCGCACCTGGGCCACGACCGCACCTTGCTGCTGACCCTCGGCGAAGAGCTGGACATGCTCACCCCCGAGCAGGAAGTCACCAGCGCCGCCGCCGAAGAGGCCGCCGCCGCGCTGGAGGAATCCGAAACCACCATGCACGGCTGGCAGGAGCAGTGGGACGCCTTCAACCTGACCGCCGCGGAGCCGCGCCGTCAGGCGGAAGTCCAGCAGTCGCGCATCCAGCAGCTGGAAACCAGCCTGGAGCGTCTGGCCGATCGTCAGAAGCGTTTGGGCGAGGAGCGCGAGCTGCTTTCGGCGGACCCGGAAGACGCGGCGATCATGGAACTCAGCGAACAGCTGGAAACCAGTGAAGCGACCCTCGAAGATCTGCAGGCCAGCGAAGAAGCCCAGGTCGAACGCCTTGAGCAACTGCGCCAGCAATTGCAGCAGGCACTGTCGGCGCAGCAACAGGCCCAGGGTGATCTGCAACGGCTCAATGGTCGACTGGCTTCGCTGGAAGCCTTGCAGCAGGCCGCACTCGATCCCGGAACCGGCACCGCTGAATGGCTGCGCGAACAACATCTGGCGGATCGTCCGCGCTTGGCCGAAGGCCTGAAGGTCGAGGCAGGTTGGGAGCTGGCGGTGGAAGCCGTACTGGGCGCCGACCTGCAAGCGGTGCTGGTGGACGATTTCAACGATTTCGATTTGTCCGGTTTTGCCCAAGGCGATCTGCGTTTGCTCAGCCCTTCCAGTGACGGTGTACGCGTGCCGGGCAGCTTGCTGGACAAGGTCGAAGCGCAGATCGATCTGTCGCCGTGGCTGGGGCAGGTCAAGCCGGTGGACAACCTTGAGCAGGCCCTGGCCCTGCGCGGTCAGTTGACCGCCGGGCAAAGCCTGATCAGCCGCGATGGTTACTGGGTCGGACGGCATTTCCTGCGGGTGCGTCGCGCCAGCGAAGCGGAAAGCGGCGTGCTGGCCCGTGGTCAGGAAATCCAGCAATTGAGCCTTGAGCGCGAAGAGCGCGAGGCCACCGTCGAGACGCTGGAAACCCAGCTGCAGAATCTTCGGGCGCAGCAACGTCAGCAGGAAAACGGCCGCGAGCATCTGCGCCGACTGCTGCAAGACGAAGCCCGTCAGCAGGGCGAATTGAAAGCCCAGTTGTCCGCCGGCAAGGCCAAGGCCGAACAATTGAACCTGCGTCGTACTCGCCTCGATGAAGAGATCGCCGAGTTGGGCGAGCAGCGGGAGCTGGAGCACGAACAGATCGGCGAAGCGCGCATCCACTTGCAGGACGCCCTCGACAGCATGGCGCTGGACACCGAGCAGCGCGAATTGCTGCTGGCCCAGCGCGACAGTCTGCGCGAGCGTCTGGACCGGGTGCGCCAGGAAGCCCGCCAGCACAAGGATCACGCCCATCAATTGGCGGTGCGCCTGGGTTCGCTCAAGGCACAGCACGATTCCACGCGTCAGGCGCTGGAACGACTGGAAATGCAGTCCGAGCGCCTGACCGAAAAGCGCGAGCAGTTGAGTCTGAATCTGGAGGAGGGCGAGGCGCCGCTGGAAGAATTGCGTCTGAAGCTCGAAGAATTGCTCGACAAGCGCATGACCGTCGATGAGGAACTCAAGACTGCGCAGATCGCCATGGAAGATGCCGACCGCGAACTGCGTGATGCCGAGAAGCGCCGCAGCCAGGCCGAGCAGCAATCCCAGCTGATCCGCGGTCAGCTGGAACAGCAGCGTATGGACTGGCAGGCCCTGACCGTGCGCCGCAAAGCCTTGCAGGATCAGTTGCTCGAAGACGGTTACGACCTGCACGGCGTGCTCGCCACGCTGACCGCGGAAGCCAGCGAAAAGGTTGCCGAGGAAGAACTCGAGCGCATTGCCGCACGTATCGCGCGCCTGGGTGCGATCAACCTCGCGGCCATCGACGAATACCAGCAACAATCCGAGCGTAAACGTTATCTGGATGCGCAGAACGACGATCTGGTGGAAGCGCTCGAGACGCTGGAAAACGTCATTCGCAAGATCGACAAGGAAACGCGTAACCGCTTCAAAGATACCTTTGATCAGATCAATGGCGGATTACAGGCGCTTTTCCCAAAAGTTTTCGGTGGCGGACGCGCGTATTTGGAACTGACGGGCGAAGATCTACTCGATACAGGGGTGACGATCATGGCGCAGCCGCCCGGAAAGAAGAACAGCACCATCCATTTGCTCTCCGGTGGCGAGAAAGCCCTGACTGCATTGGCCCTGGTTTTTGCGATCTTCAAGTTGAATCCGGCGCCGTTCTGCATGCTCGACGAGGTTGACGCGCCACTGGATGACGCTAACGTTGGACGCTACGCGCGTCTGGTGAAAGAGATGTCGCAGACGGTGCAGTTCATCTATATCACCCACAACAAGATCGCCATGGAAATGGCCGATCAACTGATGGGGGTGACGATGCACGAACCGGGCTGTTCGCGACTGGTGGCGGTGGATGTCGAGGAGGCGATGGCTATGGTGGATGCCTGATTGGCCTTCGGACTTGCTGGCCAATCGACATATTCGCAGTAGCCGCAGTGACAGACGGTGTAAAGTTGCCTTTGGTCGTGCTAGTTTAATGTCAATTTTTCGTATACGTGGGCAAAACGCCTGTCAGAACATAGAGTTGGCGCCACGTTTTAAAGCGGTTTGCAGATTGTAAACCCCTTATTTTTCAGCATTTTTTATAGAGGCACGGGATTACATGGAAATCGGTCTGCGCGAGTGGCTGATCGTCATCGGCATCATTGTCATTGCCGGTATTCTTTTCGATGGCTGGCGCCGTATGCGCGGCGGCAAGGGAAAACTGAAATTCCGTCTTGACCGAAACCTGTCCAACCTGCCGGACGAGGACACCAGCGCCGAGCTGTTGGGCCCGTCCCGCGTACTGGACAACCATAAAGAGCCGCAACTGGACGAGCAGGATCTGCCGTCGGTGAGCATGCCGGCCCGCGAGCCTCGCGAACCCCGCGAATCGGGCTCCAAGCGTGGCAAACGTGGCGGCGAGCCATCCCAGGGCGACCTGAACCTCAACCTCGATCTGGATGGCGGCCCGAGCTTCAGCAGCCGCGACGATGATTACGTTGAAGAGACCAAGGCTTCGCCATCGGCCAGCGACAAGGAACAACCTCAGGCTGAAGAAGTGCTGGTGATCAGCGTGATCTGCCGCGACGCCGCCGGTTTCAAAGGCCCGGCATTGCTGCAGAACATTCTGGAAAGCGGTCTGCGTTTCGGCGAGATGGACATCTTCCACCGCCACGAAAGCATGGCGGGCAACGGCGAGGTCTGGTTCTCCATGGCCAACGCGGTCAAGCCAGGCGTATTCGATCTGGACGACATCGACCACTTCAGCACCCCGGCGGTGAGCTTCTTCCTCGGTCTGCCAGGCCCGCGTCATCCGAAACAGGCTTTCGACGTGATGGTGGCCGCGGCACGCAAACTGTCCCAGGAGCTGAACGGCGAACTGAAGGACGACCAGCGCAGCGTACTGACCGCCCAGACCATCGAACACTACCGTCAGCGCATCGTCGAATTCGAACGCCGCGCCCTGACTCAGAAACGTTGATCAGGATCGCGCCACGCGACCTGTACCTGTAAGAGCCGAGCTTGCTCGCGATGGCGTCCGCGAGATCGCCATCGCCGGCAAGCCGGCTCCTACAATAGGTTTACCGCATCAACAGATTGAGCAGCTACGGCTGCTCTTTTGCTTTATGAGAGATCACCCATGACTGCCGCCAAAGACCGCATTCTAGAGCTGCGTGCCGAGCTGGACCTGCACAACTATCGCTATCACGTGCTGGACGAGCCGAGCATCCCGGACGCCGAGTACGATCGGTTGTTCAAGGAACTCAAGGCTCTCGAGGCCGAGCATCCGGAGCTGATCACCGCCGACTCGCCAACCCAGCGAGTCGGCAGCGCGGCGTTGTCGGCGTTCACCCAGGTGCGTCACGAAGTGCCGATGCTCAGTCTGGGCAACGCCTTCGAAGAAACCGACATGCGCGAATTCGATCGCCGGGTCACCGAAGGCCTGGATCTGCCGGCTGGTGATCTGTTCGGTGGCGGCGCGGCGGTGCAATACAGTTGCGAACCCAAGCTCGATGGCCTGGCGGTCAGCCTGTTGTATCAGGACGGTATGCTGGTGCGCGGCGCGACTCGCGGTGACGGCACCACCGGCGAAGACATCAGCGTCAACGTGCGCACGGTGCGCAACATCCCGCTCAAGTTGCACGGCACTGGCTGGCCGGCGACTCTGGAAGTGCGCGGCGAAGTGTTCATGTCCAAGGCCGGATTCGAGCGGCTCAACGCCAGCCAGCTGGAAGTCGGCGGCAAGACCTTCGCCAACCCGCGCAACGCGGCGGCGGGCAGCTTGCGCCAACTGGATTCGAAGATCACCGCCAACCGGCCGCTGGAATTCTGCTGCTACGGTATCGGCCAGGTGTCCGCGGACATCGCCGATACGCACATCGGCAACCTGCAACAGCTCAAGGCCTGGGGCATGCCGATCAGCCACGAGTTGAAACTGGCGAACGGTATCGATGAATGCCTGGACTACTACCGCGACATCGGCGAGCGCCGCAACGCGCTGCCCTATGAAATCGACGGCGTGGTGTTCAAGGTCAACAGCATCGCCTCGCAGCGCGAACTGGGTTTCCGCGCTCGCGAACCGCGCTGGGCCATCGCCCACAAATTCCCGGCCATGGAAGAGCTCACCGAACTGCTCGATGTGGAGTTCCAGGTCGGACGTACCGGCGCCGTCACCCCGGTGGCGCGCCTCAAACCGGTCAAGGTTGCGGGCGTCACCGTGGCCAATGCCACCTTGCACAACATGGATGAAGTGGCGCGCCTGGGCCTGATGATCGGCGATACCGTGATCATTCGCCGCGCGGGTGACGTGATTCCGCAAGTGGTGCAAGTGGTCACCGAGCGTCGCCCGGACGATGCCCGGCCGGTGCACATCCCGGAAAAGTGCCCGGTGTGCGGCTCCCATGTCGAACGCACGCAACTGATCAAACGCAGCAAGGGCCGCGAGACGGTCAGCGAGGGCGCGGTGTATCGCTGCGTCGGTCGACTGGCCTGCGGCGCGCAGCTCAAGCAGGCAATCATTCACTTCGTTTCCCGCCGGGCGATGGATATCGAAGGCCTGGGCGAGAAGAGCGTCGAGCAATTGGTGGATGAAGGCCTGGTGAATTCGCCGGCCGACCTGTATGCCCTGACCTTCGAACAAGTGGTGGATCTGGAAGGTTTCGCCGAGCTGTCGAGCCGCAACCTTCTAAGCGCCATCGAAGACAGCAAGAAACCGGGGCTGGCGCGCTTCATCTACGCCCTGGGGATTCCCGATGTCGGCGAGGAAACGGCCAAGGTGCTGGCGCGTTCCCTGGGTTCGCTGGAGCGGGTGCAGAAAGCCCTGCCGCAAGTGCTGACCTACCTGCCGGACGTCGGGCTGGAAGTTGCGCACGAGATCCACAGTTTCTTCGAGGATTCGCACAACCAGCAGGTGATCGCCGATCTGCTCAAGCACGGCATGCAGATTCAGGATCAGGGCGAGCTGGGCGCGGAGTTTGCCGCCAGCACCACCCTGGGCGGTTTCCTCGACAAACTGCACATTCCTTCAGTTGGGCCGGGCGGGGCGCAGAAACTCGCCGACCGGTTCGGTTCGCTGCAGGCGGTGGTCGACGCCGACTGGCTGGACATGCGCCAGACCTTGCCGGAGAAACAGGCCAACTCGGTTCGTGAGTTTTTCGCCATCGAGGAAAATCGCCTGCAGGCGGTCGAGGCGGAAAAACAACTGGCTGATTTCGGCATGCACTGGCAGAGCGAAAAGAAAGTCGTCGAAGGCTTGCCGCTGACCGGCCAGACCTGGGTGCTGACCGGCTCCCTGGAGCTGATGAGCCGCGATGTGGCCAAGGACAAGCTGGAAAGCCTGGGTGCCAAAGTGGCGGGTTCCGTGTCGGCCAAGACCCATTGCGTGGTGGCGGGGCCGGGGGCGGGTTCCAAGTTGGCCAAGGCCAATGAGTTGGGGCTGAAGGTGTTGGATGAAGAGGCGTTCGTCGATTTCCTGAAGGAGCACGGCATCACCGTCTGACATCAAAAGATCGCAGCCTGCGGCAGCTCCTACAGGGGAATGCGCTCCAATGAAGCAACTGCCGCAGGTTGCGATCTTTTACGTTTCGCATGTCCTTGAAGCACCTCATGTTTTTTAATCCGCGCCAACGGTTGTAACTTCGTCTCAGATAGGTACAATGGCGCGGCTCGCCGTCAGGTGAGCATCGTTATGGTGACCCCATCGGTCCCCCCGCAACGATTACCCGTGAACCTGGTCAGAGCCGGAAGGCAGCAGCCACAGCGGGAACATTGTGTGCCGGGGTGTGGCTGGTGGGGTTGCCACCTTAACGACTCCGCGAGTGCTCTCTCGCGTCATTTCCCTCGAATACTTCGATTTTGCTGCCATGGCCCTCGTCCATAGCGGTGTTTGTTCGTCTGCGCTTCAAGCATCGAAACGACGTCCAATTCCATTCCGAATCAACACCTTAACGAGATTTCCCTGCATCTGCGGGTGAGAGCCGTTTTCGCCTTTTCTTGCAAAATGTGACGCATCTCGTAGAATCGCCGCCCCAAATGGGTAGTTAATGGCCTGTTCCCGGAAGTTCGAAAAACAATAGAAGCCAGCATGGCGTTCGCTTAACCGCGTTTCGAGAGTCTCTGGGCGGCCTGCTGCCTGACGGGCTTGCACCGCCAATGCCAGCGACAGCGAGTCTGACTCATGGATGAGAAGTACCGCAGGGCCGTGGATGCCGCCGCGATTTTTTCCGAGACCGATCCCACCGGCCGGATTACCCACGTCAATGATCAATTCTGTGCAGTTTCCGGCTACAGTCGCGAAGAGCTGCTCGGGCAAAACCATCGCCTTCTCAATTCCGGCACGCATTCGGCGGATTTTTTCGACGGGATGTGGCACACCATCTCTTCGGGCAATGTCTGGAAGGGCGAGATCTGCAATCGCGCGAAAGACGGCAGCCTGTATTGGGTAGAGAGCACCGTGGTGCCCGTCCTCGACAAGGCCACGGGGCGGGTCGAGCGTTATCTGTCGATCCGTTTCGATATCAGCGAAAAGCGTGAACTGCTGCATACCTTGCAATGGCGGGTAGGGCACGACGTGCTGACCGGTTTGCCCAATCGGGCATTCCTCTCGGATCTGCTGGACCAGGCTTTGGAATTCTCCAGGGTCAAAGGCACCCCGTTGGCGGTGTGCATGCTCGACCTAGATGGCTTCAAGGCGGTCAACGATGGCTATGGGCATGCCATGGGCGATCTTCTATTGGTGGAGGTTGCCAAACGATTGCGTGGCATCCTGCGTGGCGAAGACGTGGTGGCGCGGCTGGCTGGTGACGAGTTCGTGCTGGTGCTGCGGCATGTGCGGGATGTGCCGGAGTTGCGCGCCGCTTTGGACCGGGTACTGGAAGCGATTTCGTTACCGTACTCACTCGCCGGCAAGGACATCCATGTGTTCGCCAGCATCGGCGTCACCTTATTCCCCCACGACAATGAAGACGCCGAAACCCTGCTGCGCCATGCCGATCAGGCGATGTACGTGGCCAAGCAGAGCGGTCGCAAGCGCTTTCATTTGTTCGATGTGTCCCGGGATCAGGAGGTCAAGGCCACCTACCAGACCGTCGAACAGGTGCGCCAGGCGCTGGCGGGCGACGAGTTGCATCTGCACTTTCAGCCCAAGATCAACATGCGCAGCGGTGAAGTCGTGGGGTTCGAGGCGCTGCTGCGTTGGGACCATCCGCAAAAGGGCACGGTGCCTGCCAGGGAATTTCTGCCGCTGGTCGAGGAAACCGATCTGATCGTCGATATCGGCGACTGGGTGATGAATCAGGTGCTGACCCAGCTGGATCAATGGCAGCAGGCCGGGCATGACTGGCCGGTGAGCGTGAACATCGCGGCGCGGCATTTCCAGCGCACGGACTTTGTCGAACGCCTGAAAACCGTGCTGGCGCGACACACCAACGTCGACCCGCAGCGGCTGGATCTGGAGATCGTCGAGGCGGTCGCCATCGAGAATATTCAGCACGTCAGCGATTGCCTGCGGGACTGTCAGGCGCTGGGGGTGCAGTTTTCGCTGGGGGATTTCGGCACCGGATACTCGTCCCTGAGCTACCTCAAGCGCCTGCCGACCCAGGCCATCAAGATCGACAAGTCCTTCGTGCGCGACATCCTGCATGACCGCGATGACCTTGCCCTGACCACCGCGGTGATCGGCCTGGCCCGAGCGTTCGGTAGGCAAGTGATTGCCGAGGGGCTGGAAAGTGCCGAGCACGGCGAGTTGCTTTTGCGATTGGGCTGCGAAGTGGCCCAGGGTTACTTCATCGCCCAGCCGATGCCGCCTTCGGCAGTGCCGGACTGGGTGGCGGGGTTTGTCGCGCCATCGCAGTGGCGGCAGATTGATCAGGTTGTCTGAAACCCACAAGGTGCTACGGCTTGCCGCCGATATACAACCGGATGATGTCATCAATCTCCCCGGACGTTTTCATCCGCACCAGCGTGCGCAGAATCCGTTGCGCCGGCACATCCGGATCATTGCGCACGAAGCAGCCCAGGCTTTGCTCCTGCAGCACCGCCACGCCTTGCAGCTGCCGATCCGGTAACAAGCGCTGATTGAACCAGTCCAGCGTCCATTGATTGCTGACGGCGTATTGATTGCGGCCGGCCAGGAGTTTTTCCAGCACCAGTTCCTGATTGCGAGCGTCGTCGCGCAGCAGCTGATTGGCGTCGAACAGCGGTTGCAGGGTCGGGTAGCTGTAGCCGAGCACGGTGCCGATGGTCTGGCGTGGCAGGCTTGCCGGGATCACCGAGGTCTGTGGGGCAGGGCGGCTGACCAGCAGGTCGGGCTGGGTCCAGAGCGGGACGCTCCATAGATAGTTGTCGGGCAGGTTCGGCAGCCAGGATTGTGCGACGTAGCAGCGAACATCGATCTCGTTGTGTTCCATGGCAATCTGTACCCGGCTGCGGGGCAACACATGAAATTGCGCGGGTACGCCGACCTGAGTCGCGAGGCTGAGCATCACGTCGTACAGGATGCCCTGGGTCGGCCGGCCGTGGTCCAGTTGCACCAGCGGCATCGCCCAACTGTCGGACACCGCAAAGCGCAGCGGCGCCTCGGCAGCGAATCCGTTCAGGCTGATCGACAGCAGTGCCCCCATGGCCAGCCGCATAAACGCTCCGCTACTTTTGATAAAAAGCTCCCGAAATGCAGCTTATCCAGATTAGACGAGTACACCGGATGCAATTTTGCCCTTGCTCCGCTAGCATTAGCCGCTTCCGCTTCTATCGCCGCGATGGTTTTCGATGAGTTATCAGGTTCTTGCACGTAAATGGCGTCCGCGCTCGTTCCGCGAAATGGTCGGCCAGACCCATGTGCTCAAAGCTCTGATCAATGCCTTGGACAGCCAGCGCCTGCACCACGCCTACCTGTTCACCGGTACGCGCGGGGTCGGCAAGACCACCATCGCGCGGATCATCGCCAAATGCCTGAACTGTGAAACCGGTATTACTTCTTCGCCTTGCGGCGAGTGTTCGGTGTGCCGCGAGATCGATGAGGGCCGCTTCGTCGACCTGATCGAGATCGACGCCGCCAGCCGCACCAAGGTCGAGGACACCCGCGAACTGCTCGACAACGTGCAATATGCTCCGAGCCGTGGGCGCTTCAAGGTCTACCTGATCGACGAAGTGCACATGCTCTCCAGCCATTCCTTCAATGCGCTGCTCAAAACCCTCGAAGAACCGCCACCCTACGTCAAGTTCATCCTGGCCACCACTGATCCGCAGAAACTTCCTGCAACGATTCTCTCGCGGTGCCTGCAGTTCTCTCTGAAAAACATGACACCCGAGCGTGTGGTCGAGCATTTGACCCACGTGCTGGGCGTCGAGAACGTGCCGTTCGAAGACGATGCACTGTGGCTGCTGGGTCGCGCCGCCGACGGTTCGATGCGCGATGCCATGAGCCTGACCGACCAGGCGATCGCCTTCGGTGAAGGCAAAGTCCTTGCCGCCGATGTGCGGGCGATGCTCGGCACCCTCGATCACGGCCAGGTTTATGACGTCCTGCATGCGCTGATCGAAGGCGATGCCAAGGCCCTGCTCGAAGCGGTGCGCCATTTGGCCGAACAAGGCCCGGACTGGAACGGTGTGCTCTCGGAAATTCTCAACGTGCTGCACCGTGTCGCCATCGCCCAGGCCCTGCCGGATGGCGTCGACAACGGTCACGGCGATCGCGACCGGGTGCTGGCGCTGGCCCAGGCGCTGCCAGCCGAAGACGTGCAGTTCTATTACCAGATGGGCCTGATCGGTCGTCGCGACCTGCCTCTGGCGCCGGACCCGCGGGGCGGCTTCGAAATGGTGCTGCTGCGGATGCTCGCCTTCCGGCCTGCCGATAGCGCGGATGCACCAAGGCAAGCGCTAAAGCCAGTGGGGATCAGCCAGGCCACAGTTGATTCCGCGAAAGCAGTGGCTGCCGCGCCGGTTGCTGCTCCGGTAGTCGCTGCGGCAGTGGCGCCGGTCGCCGCGCCGCCGGTTGCGGCTCCAGCGCCTGCTCCGGAACCTGAACCTGAACCTGAACTCGTTGCACCGGTCGTCGTACCCGAACCAGTAGTGGAAGCGGCGGTCGCCGAAGAGGTGATCGACCTGCCGTGGAATGATCCGGTCGAGCCAGAGCCTGAGCCGGAACCCGCCCAGCAACCCGCCGTTGAGCCGCTGCTGGACACTGTCAGCGAGCAGCCCGAGTTGCCGCCGGTGATGGCGCCAACGCCTGATAGCGTGGTCCCGGACGCACCAGAGTGGGCCGCCGCGCCTATTCCGGAGCCGACCGTCGCCGAAGTCGATGCCGCCACACCGGGCATGGACCTGGACGACGAGCCGCCGCTGGACGAGGATTACATCGAGCCGGACATGGATTCGGCCTACAGCTACCTCGATGAGCTGGCCAGCGAACATACCGCCGAACCTGCGCCCGAGCCTGAACCCGAGCCCGCCGCCGCGCCGGCCACCGGTCTGGCCCTGCAATGGCTGGAGCTGTTCCCGAAATTGCCGATCTCCGGCATGACCGGCAGCATCGCCGCCAACTGCACGCTGATCGCGGTGGATGGCGATAATTGGCTGCTGCACCTCGATCCGGCCCACAGTGCGCTGTTCAACGCCACGCAGCAGCGTCGCCTGAACGATGCGTTGAATCAGTTTCACGGACGTACCCTGACGCTGACCATGGAGCTGATCAAGCCCGAGCAGGAAACCCCGGCCCAGGCGGCGTCGCGCCGGCGTGCAGACCGTCAGCGCGAGGCCGAGGAATCGATCCACGGTGATCCGTTCATCCAGCAAATGATGCAGCAGTTCGGTGCGGTGATCCGTAACGATACTATTGAACCTGTCGAAGCCCTGGTCAGTCAGGGCTAATAACTGAAGGCGTCCGGCCGATAGCGCCGGGCGACGTTTAAATCCGGTACTTTTGAGGTGATTCCCATGATGAAAGGTGGCATGGCCGGCCTGATGAAGCAGGCGCAGCAGATGCAGGAAAAAATGGCCAAGATGCAGGAAGAGCTGGCCAACGCCGAAGTCACCGGCCGCGCCGGTGGCGATATGGTCACCCTGGTGATGACCGGTCGTCACGATGTGAAGAGCATCAGCATCGACCCGAGTCTGGTCGAAGGCCTGAGCGAAGACGACAAGGAAATGCTGGAAGCCGTTATCGCCGCAGCCTTCAACGACGCCGTGCGCAAGATCGAAGCCAACAGCCAGGACAAGATGTCTGGCATGACCGCTGGCATGCAACTGCCACCGGGCATGAAACTGCCATTCTGATTCGCCGTCGGGCGTCGGATGAGCTACAAAAAATGCCAGGCATTGCGCCTGGCATTTTTGTTTTTGTCCGTCAGGCATGCAGTGCCCGTGGCATTGCTATCGCGAGCAGGCTCGCTCCCACAGTTGACCGAATCCTCATGTG
>NZ_JBSVXG010000056.1:0-32013 GCF_054070595.1 Pseudomonas sp. SDO55104_S430
TACAGGCACCACCAATCCGTAGGAGCGAGGCTTGCCCGCGAAGGCATATTCCCCGCCACCTCCACCCAATGACCATTCCACCGCCCCTTTCTGCCTGATCCCCCCTCAACCGTCTTATTAATGAAACACCACCCTCGGCTATACTCCCCGCATTTCGAAACAATTCCGAAACAACCCGAGGACAGCCTGTGAAGAACTGGACGTTGCGCCAACGCATTTTGGCGAGTTTTGCAGTCATCATCGCCATCATGCTGTTGATGGTGGTCGTCTCGTATTCGCGGCTGTTGAAGATTGAAAGCAGTGAAGCCAGCGTGCGAGAGGATGCGCTGCCGGGTCTGTATTACAGCTCGATGATTCGCGGGGCCTGGTCTGACAGTTATCTGCGCATTCAGGCCATGCTCGGCCTTGAGGAAGGGCGGGGTTTCAGCGCCAAGGATACTGCAGACTTCGATGCCTACTCCTCCCGTCTGCTGGAGCAGATGGAGCTTTATCGCGGGACGATCGCCGACGAAGAAGACCGAACCGAATACGCGGCGTTCCAACAGGCTCATGATCAATACCACCGCATCCTGGCTGCCGTTATCGACCTGCACAAGCGCAACCAGGAAGCCGACGCCCTCAAGATGTTCAACGATGAGCTGACGCCGGCCTGGACCCAAGGGCGCGTGAAACTCAGCGAAATCCTGAGCCACAACAAATCCGTGGCCGACAGGGACATCGCCGCCATCGACAACGCGGTGCTCACCGCCAAAACCATCATGGGGATTTCTCTGCTGATCGCCGTGCTGGCCGCCGGCCTCTGCGGTCTTTTGCTGATGCGCGCGATCATGGCGCCGATGAATCGCATCGTGCAGATCCTGGAAGTGATGCGCACCGGCGATCTCAGCGGACGTCTGAACCTGGATCGCAAGGACGAGTTCGGCGCGGTGGAAACCGGCTTCAACGACATGATGGCCGAGCTGACTTCCCTGGTGTCCCAGGCCCAGCGCTCGTCGGTGCAGGTCACCACCTCGGTCACCGAGATCGCCGCGACCTCCAAGCAACAGCAGGCCACCGCCACCGAAACCGCCGCCACCACCACTGAAATCGGCGCGACGTCCCGGGAAATCGCCGCGACTTCGCGGGATCTGGTGCGCACCATGACCGAAGTGTCCACCGCTGCCGATCAGGCGTCCGTCGCTGCCGGCTCCGGCCAGCAAGGTCTGGCACGCATGGAAGAAACCATGCACTCGGTGATGGGCGCGGCCGATCTGGTCAACGCCAAGCTGGCGATCCTCAACGAGAAGGCCGGCAACATCAATCAGGTGGTGGTGACCATCGTCAAGGTCGCCGACCAGACCAACCTGCTGTCGCTCAACGCCGCCATCGAGGCCGAGAAGGCCGGTGAATACGGCCGCGGTTTTGCCGTGGTCGCCACCGAAGTGCGGCGTCTGGCGGACCAGACCGCCGTCGCCACCTACGATATCGAACAGATGGTGCGCGAGATCCAGTCGGCGGTCTCGGCGGGCGTGATGGGCATGGACAAGTTTTCCGAGGAAGTGCGCCGTGGCATGGCCGAGGTGCAGCAGGTGGGCGAGCAGTTGTCGCAGATCATCCATCAGGTGCAGGCGCTGGCGCCACGGGTGTTGATGGTCAACGAAGGCATGCAGGCCCAGGCCACCGGCGCCGAGCAGATCAACCACGCGCTGGTGCAGTTGGGCGATGCCAGCAGCCAGACCGTCGAGTCTCTGCGTCAGGCCAGTTTTGCCATCGATGAGTTGAGCCAGGTGGCCGTCGGGCTGCGCGGCGGCGTCTCGCGATTCAAAGTCTGATGAACGAACTCACCGCCAAGCGCACTGCCGTGAAACAGACGGCGCATGTGCTGTTCCTGGTGTTTCGCATCGGCAGCGAGCGCTACGCCCTGCGCGCGACCGAAGTGGCGGAGGTGCTGCCGCGAGTGCCCCTGAAACCGATCGCCCACGCGCCTCATTGGGTGGCGGGAGTGTTCGCCTGGCGCGGCGCAGTGGTGCCGGTGATCGACCTCAGTGCGCTGACCTTCGGTGCGCCTGCCCAGGCGCGGACCAGCACGCGGCTGGTGTTGGTGCATTACCAAGCCGATGAAAGTGCACCGAAGCAACTGCTCGGACTGATCCTCGAACAAGCTACCGACACCCTGCGCTGCGACCCCGCGGATTTTCAGCCCTATGGCCTGGACAATCCCCAGGCGCCCTATCTTGGGCCCGTGCGCAACGACGAACTGGGTTTGCTGCAATGGGTGCGGGTCGCCGATCTGCTGGATGAGCGAGTCCGGGCATTGTTGTTCCCGTCACCACCGCTGGACCTCGCGCTGCTTGAGGAACAGTCATGAACAACGATCAGCGTTTTTTCGATTTCCTCAAGGACCGTATCGGCCTCGACGTGACCTCGGTGGGCCCGGCGATCATCGAGCGGGCGGTACGCCAACGCAGCATCGCCTGCAATGCGCAGACGCCGGACGAATACTGGCGAATCCTGCAAGGCTCCGGCGATGAGCAGCAGGCGCTGATCGAAGGGGTCATCGTCCCGGAAACCTGGTTCTTCCGTTACCCGGAATCCTTCGCCACCCTGGCGAAACTGGCCGCCCGGCGCCTGACTGAAATCAACAACCTGCGTGCCCTGCGGATTCTCAGCCTGCCATGCTCCACCGGCGAAGAGCCGTACTCGATTGCCATGGCGCTGCTGGATGCAGGGTTCAAGCCGCACCAGTTCAAGGTCGAAGGCATGGACGTCAGCCCCTTGTCGGTGGAAAAGGCCCGGCGGGCGGTGTATGGCAAGAACTCCTTTCGCGGCGAGGACATCGCCTATCGCGATCGCTATTTCACCGCCGACCGTGACGGTTATCGCCTGAACAGCCGGGTGCTTGATCAGGTGCGATTGCAGGTCGGCAATGTGCTGGATCCCGCGTTGCTGGCCAACGAGCCACCTTTCGATTTCGTGTTCTGCCGCAATCTGCTGATCTATTTCGACCTGGCGACGCAAAAGCAGGTGTTCGAAGTGCTCAAGCGCCTGACCCATGTCGATGGCGTGCTGTTCATCGGTCCTGCCGAAGGCAGTCTGTTGGGGCGCCTGGGCATGCGCTCGATCGGTATCCCGCAGTCCTTTGCCTTCAGTCGCCAGAGTGCGGCAGAGGTGGAACCGCTGCCCGTCTTTGTTCCTGCACCTGTACCCATTCCCCAGCCTGCGCGGCAACCGGCGCGTCATGTCGCGCCGCCGCCGGTTCCCCGGCGTCCGTTCGCCAGCGTTGCGCAACCCATGGCTCGTCCTGCCGCTTCAGAAAAGCCCGGCAGCGCCGATACCGCGGCATTGCTGGCAAACATTGCCGAATTGGCCAACGAAGGCAAAAGCACCGAAGCCCGTGCCGCGTGCGAGCGCTACCTGCGCAACCACGAGCCGGTGGCCCAGGTGTTCTACTGGCTGGGACTGCTCAGCGATGTGGGCGGCAACGTGCCAGAGGCTCAGGGGTTTTACCGCAAGGCGCTGTATCTAGAACCGCAACACCCCGACGCATTGATGCACCTGGCGGCGCTGCTGCAGGCCCAGGGCGACAGCGTCGGTGCCAGACGATTGCAGGACCGCGCCGCCCGCAGCGAGCGCGCCGCCGACAGTGAGCGTAAACGATGATTGCCGCCGACACCTTTAGCGTCACCCGTGAAGATGCCCAGGCCATCGACGATTGCTGGAACCGCATCGGTATTCATGGCGACAAATCCTGCCCGCTGCTGGTCGATCACATTCATTGCCGCAATTGCTCGGTGTACTCGGCTGCGGCGACGCGCCTGCTGGATCGTTATGCGTTGCAGCAGGAAGATCGCGTACAGGTTGCCGATACGGTCGAAGAAGAGGTCAAGACCCGTTCGCTGCTGATGTTTCGTCTGGGCGAGGAGTGGCTGGGTCTGGCGACCCGCAGTCTGGTGGAAGTGGCGCCGCAGCAGGCCATTCACTCACTGCCGCATCAGCGCTCCCGGGCCTTGCTCGGGGTGGCTAACGTGCGCGGGGCGCTGGTGGCGTGCCTGTCGCTGTCCGAATTGCTGGGGCTGGAAAGTGGCGGTGGGGTGGCGTCCGGCGCGCGGGTCATGCCGCGCATGCTGATCATTGCCGCCCATGGTGGGCCGGTGGTGGTGCCGGTGGACGAAGTGGACGGTATTCATGCCATAGACGAACGCCTGCTCGACGCGGCGTCGCGTTCCGGTGCTCATGCCGACGCCAAGTACACCCGTGGCGTATTGCAATTCAGGGGTCGCAGCCTGCGCTGGCTGGATGAAGAACAGCTGCTGTCCGCCGTGACCCGGAGCCTCACATGACCCCCGAACAAATGCGCGACGCCTCTTTACTGGAGCTGTTCGGCCTGGAAGCCGAAGCCCAGACCCAGGTGCTGAGCGCGGGTCTGCTGGCCCTGGAGCGCGACCCTACCCAGGCCGACCAATTGGAATCGTGCATGCGCGCGGCGCACTCGCTCAAGGGCGCGGCGCGGATCGTCGGGATTGACGCCGGCGTCAGTGTCGCCCACGTCATGGAAGATTGCCTGGTCAGCGCCCAGGAAGGGCGGCTGTACCTGCGTCCCGAACACATCGACGCCTTGCTGCAGGGCACCGATCTGCTGATGCGCATCGCCACGCCGGCCACTGCGCCGCAGCCTGCGGATATCGAGGCCTACGTGGCCTTGATGGCACGCTTGCTCGATCCGGCGGCTGCAGTTGCTCCAGCTGTTCCGCCCGCTGCGCCGGTCATGGCGGAGCTGCAACTCGAAGCGCCGAAGGTTGAACAGCCAGCGGCTCCAATCGAGACACCCGCCCCAGTCGTCGAGCCTGCACCTGCCGAATCCGTATCCACACCGAAAAAGAAGCGCACCACCGAAAACGGCGAGCGCGTATTGCGGGTTACTGCCGAACGCCTGAACAGCCTGCTCGACCTGTCGAGCAAATCCCTGGTGGAAACCCTGCGCCTCAAGCCGCACCTGGCCACCATGCAGCGCCTCAAACGCATGCAGAACAACAGCCTGCGGGCGCTGGAAAATCTCAACGTCCATCTCAAGGACCAGGCCCTGAGCCTCGAAGCCCAGGAAGCCCTCGATGATGCGCGACGCCTGCTGGCCGAATCCCAGCAGCTGCTGGCGGAGAAAAACGCCGAACTCGATGAGTTCGCCTGGCAGGCCAGTCAGCGCGCGCAGGTGCTTTACGACACCGCGCTGGCCTGCCGCATGCGGCCGTTCGCCGATGTGCTGACCGGCCAGGTGCGCATGGTCCGCGATCTGGGTCGCAGCCTTGGCAAACAGGTGCGCCTGGAAATCGAAGGCGAGAAAACCCAGGTCGACCGCGATGTGCTGGAGAAACTCGAAGCGCCGCTGACCCACTTGTTGCGTAACGCGGTGGATCACGGCATCGAAACCCCGGAGCAACGGCTCCTGGCTGGCAAACCGGAAGAAGGCCTGATCCGCCTGCGCGCTTCCCATCAGGCCGGTTTGCTGGTGCTGGAACTGAGCGATGACGGCAATGGCGTCGATCTGGAAAAGGTCCGTCGAAGTGTGGTCGAACGCCAGTTGTCGCCACCAGAAACTGCCGCGCAGTTAAGCGAAGAGGAGCTGCTGACCTTTCTGTTTCTGCCGGGCTTCAGCTTGCGAGAGAAAGTCACTGAGGTGTCGGGGCGCGGCGTCGGCCTGGACGCGGTGCAGCACATGGTCCGCCAGTTGCGCGGCGCGGTGGAGCTGGAGCAGACGGCGGGCGAGGGCAGCCGTTTCCATCTTGAAGTGCCGCTGACCCTGTCGGTGGTGCGCAGTCTGGTGGTCGAAGTGGGCGGCGAGGCCTATGCCTTCCCGCTGGCTCACATCGAACGCATGTGCGATCTGGAGCCATCGGACATCGTGCAGGTCGAGGGACGCCAGCACTTCTGGCATGAAGGCCGGCATGTCGGCCTGGTTGCAGCCAGTCAGTTGCTGCATCGTCCGGCGAGCCAGAACAATCAACAGACCCTGAAGGTGGTGGTCATTCGCGAGCGCGATACGGCATATGGCGTCGCGGTCGAGCGTTTCATCGGCGAGCGAACCCTGGTGGTGCTGCCGCTGGATGAGCGCCTTGGCAAAGTGCAGGACATTTCCGCCGGAGCCTTGCTCGACGACGGTTCGGTGGTGTTGATCGTCGACGTCGAAGACATGCTGCGTTCGGTGGACAAACTGCTCAATACCGGGCGCCTGGAACGCATCGCCCGCCAAGGCGGTCAGGCCGTCGAAGCGGCGCGCAAGCGGATTCTGGTGGTGGACGACTCCCTGACCGTGCGCGAACTGCAACGCAAGCTGCTGCTCAATCGCGGCTACGACGTGGCGGTGGCGGTCGATGGCATGGACGGCTGGAACGCCCTGCGTTCGGAGAACTTCGATCTGTTGATCACCGATATCGACATGCCGCGCATGGACGGCATCGAGTTGGTGTCGTTGCTGCGCCGCGACAACCGCCTGCAGTCGCTGCCGGTGATGGTGGTGTCCTACAAGGATCGTGAGGAAGACCGGCGTCGTGGACTGGATGCCGGAGCCGACTATTATCTAGCCAAGGCCAGTTTCCATGACGACGCCTTGCTCGATGCAGTCGATGAGCTCATAGGAGGAGCGAGGGCGTGAAGATAGCAATCGTCAACGATATGCCCATGGCTGTGGAGGCCTTGCGCCGGGCGCTGGCCTTCGAGCCTGCGCACCAGGTGATCTGGGTGGCCGGCAATGGCAAGGAAGCGGTGCAGAAGTGCGCCGAGCAGACACCTGACCTGATTCTGATGGACCTGATCATGCCGGTGATGGACGGAGTGGAAGCGACCCGGCGGATCATGGCCGAAACCCCCTGCGCCATCGTCATTGTCACCGTGGATCGCCAGCAGAACGTGCACCGGGTGTTCGAAGCCATGGGCCACGGTGCGCTGGACGTAGTCGATACCCCGGCCTTGGGCGCTGGCAATGCCCAGGACGCGGCGGCGCCGTTGTTACGCAAAATCATGAACATCGGCTGGCTGATCGGCGACAAGACCCCGCGCGAGCGTCCGGACCCGGGCCCATCGCGCAGTTCGGGCTCGCGCCAGAGCCTGATCGCCATTGGCTCGTCGGCCGGTGGGCCGGCGGCGCTGGAAGTGCTGCTCAAAGGCCTGCCGCGAAACTTTTCCCCGGCCATCGTGCTGGTGCAGCATGTGGATCAGGTATTCGCTGCCGGCATGGCCGAATGGCTGGCGAGCGCCAGCGGCCTGAAGGTGCGCCTGGCCCACGAGGGCGAGCCTCCGCAAAGCGGCACCGTGCTGCTGGCGGGCACCAATCACCATATTCGCTTGTTGAAGAACGGCACGCTGGCTTACACCGCCGAGCCGGTCAACGAAATCTATCGACCTTCGATCGACGTATTTTTCGAGAGCGTGGCCCGTCACTGGAACGGTGATGCGGTCGGCGTTTTGCTCACCGGCATGGGACGTGATGGCGCGCAGGGGCTTAAACTTCTGCGCCAGCAGGGCTACTTGACCATCGCCCAGGACCAGAACAGCAGCGCGGTGTACGGCATGCCCAAGGCAGCCGCGGCCATCGATGCCGCCGTCGAGATCCGTCCGCTGGAGAAGATAGCGCCACGATTGCTGGAGATCTTTCCAAAATGACTACTATTAGCAGCAATCCTGGCCCAGGCAGTTTTCAGGTGAACGCACATGACTGAATTACAACTCGACGACTTCAAGACTGACGAAAACGCCGCCATGGTGCTGTTGGTGGACGATCAGGCGATGATCGGCGAGGCCGTTCGGCGCGGGTTGTCGAACGAAGAAAACATCGACTTTCACTTCTGCGCCGACCCGCACCAGGCCATCGCCCACGCGGTGCGGATCAAACCGACGGTGATCCTGCAGGATCTGGTCATGCCCGGCCTCGACGGCCTGAGCCTGGTGCGCGAATACCGCAATCACCCGGCGACCAAGGACATCCCGATCATCGTCCTGTCGACCAAGGAAGACCCGCTGATCAAGAGCGCGGCGTTCGCGGCCGGGGCCAACGATTACCTGGTCAAGCTGCCGGACAACATCGAACTGGTGGCGCGCATCCGCTATCACTCGCGTTCCTACATGACCCTTTTGCAGCGCGACGCCGCCTACCGTGCGCTGCGGGTCAGCCAGCAGCAACTGCTCGACACCAACCTGGTGCTGCAACGCCTGATGAACTCCGACGGCCTGACCGGGCTGTCCAACCGCCGGCACTTCGACGAGTACATGGAACTGGAGTGGCGCCGCTCCCTGCGCGAACAGAGCCAGCTATCGCTGCTGATGATCGACGTGGATTACTTCAAGACCTACAACGACACCTTCGGCCACCTGGAAGGCGACGAAGCCCTGCGCCAGGTCGCCACGGCGATCCGCGAGGCCAGCGCCCGGCCATCCGACCTGCCGGCCCGTTACGGCGGCGAAGAATTCGCCCTGGTACTGCCCAACACCTCACAGGGCGGTGCGCGACTGGTGGCGGAAAAACTGCGGATGACCGTCGAAGCCCTGAAAATCCCGCACATCTCCCCGAGCGAAGGCTCCAGCCTGACCATCAGCATCGGCCTTGCGACCGTCACCCCGAAAGCCGGCACCAACTGCCGCGAACTGATCTCGGCGGCGGACAAGGGGTTGTACCTGGCCAAGCATAATGGGCGAAATCAAGTAGGCATCGGCTGAATCATCTGCCCTGAAAATAACCTGTGGTGAGGGGATTTATCTGTGGTGAGGGGATTTATCCCCGTTGGAGTGCGCAGCAGTCCCATCTTTTTGGGGCCGCTTCGCAGCCCAACGGGGATAAATCCCCTCACCACAATTGATTTGCGTCGTTGCGAGGATCGAATGCGGCAGCGGCGTTTTCGACCAAGCGGACTGCCGTTGGCGGCCGTTTGCCGTTATACTCGCCGGCTTTCAAAAGTTCGCCTACGAGTGCTGCCCGCCATGGAAATCAACCCGATCCTGAACACTATCAAGGACCTGTCCGAGCGCTCCGAAACCATTCGGGGGTATCTTTGACTACGATCAAAAGCATGAGCGTCTGACCGAGGTCAACCGCGAGCTTGAAGATCCGAGTGTCTGGAACAAGCCTGAATACGCCCAGGAGCTGGGCCGCGAGCGCTCTGCGCTGGCGCAGATCGTCGAGACCCTCGACGAATTGAACAGCGGTCTGGCCGATTGCCGCGACCTGCTGGACATGGCGGTCGAGGAAAATGACGAAGGCGCCGTGAGCGACGTCGTCGCCGAGCTGGCCCGTCTCGAGGAAAACCTCGCCAAGCTCGAATTCCGCCGCATGTTCAGCCACGAAATGGACCCGAACAACGCCTACCTGGACATCCAGGCCGGTTCCGGCGGCACCGAAGCCCAGGACTGGGCCAACATCCTGCTGCGCATGTACCTGCGCTGGGCTGACAAACGCGGTTTCGACGCGACCATCATGGAACTGTCGGCCGGTGAAGTCGCCGGGATCAAGGGCGCCACCGTGCACATCAAGGGCGAATACGCCTTTGGCTGGCTGCGTACCGAGATCGGCGTGCACCGTCTGGTGCGCAAGAGCCCGTTCGACTCCGGCAACCGTCGCCACACCTCGTTCTCCGCGGTATTCGTCTCGCCAGAGATCGACGACAAGGTGGAAATCGAGATCAACCCTGCGGACCTGCGCATCGACACCTATCGTTCCTCCGGTGCCGGTGGTCAGCACGTAAACACCACCGACTCGGCCGTACGTATCACCCACGTACCGACCAACACCGTGGTCAGCTGCCAGAACGAACGTTCCCAGCACGCCAACAAGGACACCGCCATGAAAATGCTGCGGGCCAAGTTGTACGAGCAGGAAATGCAGAAGCGCAACGCCGCTTCGCAGGCTCTGGAAGACACCAAGTCCGATATCGGCTGGGGTCACCAGATCCGTTCGTACGTGCTCGATGCCTCGCGGATCAAGGATCTGCGTACCAACATCGAACGCAGCGACTGCGACAAGGTACTCGACGGCGATATCGACGAATACCTGGAAGCCAGCCTGAAATCCGGGCTATAAAGCACGCCCTCGGGGCTGTGGACACACCGCAGCCCCTGTAGGAGCGAGGCTTGCCCGCGAACCTCGGCCAAGTGCCGGGGGTAACGAACCTGTGATGGAATTTTTAAAGACATGAGCGACCTAGAACTCGACCCGCAAGCCCTGCAACAGGAAGAAAACTCCCTGATCGCCCTGCGCAAGGAAAAGCTTGCTGCCGAGCGCGCCAAGGGCAACGCCTTCCCGAACGACTTCCGCCGCGAAAACTACTGCGATGCGTTGCAGAAACAGTACGCGGACAAGACCAAGGAAGAGCTGGCAGAGGCTGCAATCCCGGTCAAGGTTGCCGGTCGCATCATGCTCAACCGTGGCTCGTTCATGGTGATCCAGGACATGACCGGTCGCATTCAGGTCTACGTCAACCGCAAGACCCTGTCCGAAGAAACCCTGGCCGCGGTGAAAACCTGGGACATGGGCGACATCATTGCCGCCGAAGGCACCCTGGCCCGTTCCGGCAAGGGCGACCTGTACGTTGAAATGACCAGCGTGCGTCTGCTGACCAAATCCCTGCGCCCGCTGCCGGACAAGCACCACGGCCTGACCGACACCGAACAGCGTTACCGTCAGCGTTACGTTGACCTGATCGTCAACGAAGACGTGCGCCAGACCTTCCGCGTGCGTTCGCAAGTCATCGCCCACATCCGCAGCTTCCTGATGAAGCGTGACTTCCTGGAAGTGGAAACGCCGATGCTGCAAACCATTCCGGGCGGCGCGGCAGCCAAGCCGTTCGAAACCCACCACAACGCGCTGGACATGGAAATGTTCCTGCGTATCGCGCCTGAGCTTTACCTCAAGCGCCTTGTTGTTGGCGGCTTCGAGAAAGTGTTCGAGATCAACCGCAACTTCCGTAACGAAGGCGTTTCGACTCGTCACAACCCTGAATTCACCATGTTGGAGTTCTACCAGGCTTACGCCGACTACGAAGACAACATGGACCTGACCGAAGAACTGTTCCGCGAACTGGCGCAGCTGGTTCTGGGCAGCACTGACGTGCCGTACGGCGACAAGGTGTTCCACTTCGGCGAGCCGTTCGCGCGCCTGTCGGTGTTCGACTCGATCCTCAAGTACAACCCTGAGCTGACCGCCGATGATCTGAACGACATCGACAAAGCCCGTGACATCGCCAAGAAGGCCGGTGCCAAGGTGCTGGGCTTCGAAGGCTTGGGCAAACTGCAGGTGATGATTTTCGAAGAGTTGGTCGAGCACAAGCTGGAGCAGCCGCACTTCATTACCCAATACCCGTTCGAAGTGTCGCCGCTGGCTCGTCGCAACGATGACAACCCGAACGTCACCGACCGTTTCGAGCTGTTCATCGGTGGTCGTGAAATCGCCAACGCCTACTCCGAGTTGAACGACGCGGAAGACCAGGCCGAGCGTTTCATGGCGCAGGTGGCTGACAAGGACGCTGGCGACGACGAAGCCATGCACTACGACGCCGACTTCGTTCGCGCGCTGGAGTACGGCATGCCGCCAACGGCCGGTGAAGGTATCGGCATCGACCGTCTAGTGATGTTGCTGACCAACTCACCGTCGATCCGCGACGTGATCCTGTTCCCGCACATGCGTCCGCAAGCGTAATTGGCTCAAATAAAAAACCGCCTCCGATAGGCGGTTTTTTATTGCCTGTCTGGTACAAACGTATCAAATAGTTAATTTTGAAGTAGAGAGAGGAAATCCCGTCGTGAACCATGCAACGGCTCAAGAAGGTGCAGCGGGTATCGCCACTGCGGTCGCTGAAAGTGTTCAGTATCAGGGGCGCAAGGCCAGCCGGCAGGGCAGTGAGCAGCGTCGGCAGGACATTCTCGATGCGGCAATGCGTATTGTCGTGCGCGATGGCGTGCGAGCGGTGCGCCACCGGGCCGTGGCCGCCGAGGCCAATGTGCCGCTGTCGGCCACTACTTACTACTTCAAGGACATCGATGACCTGCTCACAGATACCTTCGCCCAATACGTGGAGCGCAGCGCGGCCTACATGGCCAAGCTGTGGATCAACAACCAGGGCCTGCTGCACGAGCTGATCGCCAGCGGCGATGGCAGCCCCGAGGCGCGCAAGCACCTGGCGGACGAGCTGGCGCGGCTGATGACCGATTACGTGCACCGCCAATTGGTGACCCGTCGCGAGCATTTGATGGCCGAGCAGGCCTTCCGCCAGGAAGCGCTGCTCAACCCGCGTCTGGCGCAACTGGTGCGTTCCCACCAGCAGATTCTGCTACAGGGTTCCTGCCAGCTTTTCGAAGTATTGGGTTCCCGCGAGCCGCAGCAGGATGCCAAAGTGTTGACGGCTATAATCGGACGGATGGAATATCAGGGCCTGCTCAACGACGCCGAGCCGGCTGATGAAGAAGAAATGCTCGGCATACTCAAGCGCTATATGCATCTGGTGCTGGCTTCGGTCTAATCGGTTCCCTGTAGCAGCTGCTACAGGTGCAGCGTCGAGTCATCAAGGGAGTGTTGAATGAAAGCCTGGCGTGTCGTCGTGATCGCCTTGTCGTTGCTGCTGCTCAGTGGCTGTCTGGTGACTTTCAAGGAACCACTGCCCACAAGTGAGCCTGCGCCCAAGGGGTTGCTCGGCAAATGGACCAGCACTAACGCCTGGGGTGAGCCGGTCAATCTGGAGCTGACCCGCGTCGGCGAAAACCGCTATCAGGCCGTCAGCTACTTCCGCGCCAAGCCCCGGGAGCGCGAAGCCTATCCCTTCACCGTCTCACGTCACGGCAACCGCTGGTACTTGTCGGCGAAAGTGCCGTCGCAGTTTGGTGGGCACTACACCATTGCCGGGTTCGAACTCACCGATAAACGTGAGCTGGTGGTCTACAACCTCGACCTCGAACAGATCAAGCAGGCCGTGCAGCAAAAGGCCCTGAACGGCGAAGGCTTTCAGACCGACGATGGCGATGGCGTGCTGATCGACAGCCACATGGACCAGGTGTCCGCGTACCTCGATGACCCGGCCAATTCCGACGTCTTTGTCGAAGTGGTGCGTTACCAGCGTCAGGCCAAAGCAAAATAATCCAGTAGATAACGGTTTCAACAGGAGTTTCCGGTGGACGATTACCAGCAGTCGATACGCATTCTGTCCGATCGCATAGTGCTGGCGCAGACGCCGATCCGCGTCCTCGATGCGGTCAAATGGGATGACAATATCCGCAAGGACTTCCTCAAGGCCAAGGGCAAGGAACTGCCGAAGGTTGACCGCGACTATTACCTCAACCGTCCGCTGGCGTTCGACTCCAGCAAGGTGAAGCTGGAATTCCAGAACATCGAGCGCGACATCACTCGCCAGCTCGGCCAGTTCAACCCGGTCGGCCAGATCATGCGTCGCATGTGCAAGGAATACCGGATGGTGATCCGCATGCTTGAGGCGCGGGGCACTGAGGATTTCGGACTGATTTCCCAGGAGCTGTATGGCGCCGCCTCCGACGCCTTCCACGCCGGTGACCCGACGCTGTCCGACCTGGGCCTGATGCTGTCGGACTACCTGAACAACATCGACGGTCGTGGCGACCTCAAGGACGAACCCAAGACCCTGACCGCCAAGGATGCGGTCCACATGCTGCAAACGCGCTTGAACCGGGTGTTCGGTGAGGCCGAGGAAACCATCCGGGTGTTTGAGTCCGACGGCATCGTCGCCGATGCGGCGGCGGGCGCCGACTACATCAAGATCCGTACCGACGCGATGTTCAACGAGCGCGACGTGCGCGCGCTGGAAGTCCACGAAGGGCTGGTGCATGTCGGCACCACCCTCAACGGCCTAAACCAGCCGATCTGCACCTTCCTGGCCAAGGGCCCGCCCTCGTCGACGGTGACCCAGGAAGGCCTGGCGATCCTCATGGAAATCATCACCTTCGCCTCTTACCCGAGCCGCCTGCGCAAGCTGACCAACCGCACCCGTGCCATTCACATGGTGGAGGAGGGCGCGGACTTCCTGCAGGTGTTCGAGTTCTTCCGCGAGCAGGGTTTCGAAATGCCCGATAGCTACAGCAACACCAGCCGCGTTTTCCGTGGTTCGGTGCCGACAGGTCTGCCATTTACCAAAGACTTGTCCTACCTCAAGGGCTTCATCATGATTTACAACTACATTCAGTTGGCCGTGCGCAAAGGCAAGCTGGAGCAGATACCGCTGCTGTTCTGCGGCAAGACCACCCTGGAAGACATGCGCACCTTGCGCCAGCTGGTGGACGAGGGGCTGGTGGTACCGCCCAAGTACCTGCCGGAGCAGTTCCGCGACATGAATGCGTTGTCGGCGTGGATGTGCTTCTCCAACTTCCTCAACCATTTGAGCCTGGACCGGATCGAGGCGGATTACTCCAACATTTTGTGATCAACCAATACCCTTGTGGGAGCGGGCTTGCCCGCGATGGCGGCTTAACATTCAACATTGATGTTGCCTGACACACTGCTATCGCGGGCAAGCCCGCTCCCACAGGGGCCTTTGTTTTCCACAGGTCTGTGTTTCAATCCATCACTTGCGAGGTTTCACCGGATGCGAATCCTCGGCACCATCTGCCTCCTCCTGGCCCTGAGCGGTTGCAGCTCGTTCCTGTTCTACCCCGAGCCCGGCCAGCTGTTCACCCCGGAAAAAGCCAAGCTCGAATACCGCGAGATCACCTTGACCACCGCCGACGGTCTCAAGCTGAATGCCTGGTGGCTGCCGGCCAAAAAAGGCGTCGAGGTCAAGGGCACGGTGCTGCACCTGCACGGCAACGGGGGCAATCTGCCAATGCATCTGGGCGGCAGTTACTGGCTGCCGGAGCAGGGCTATCAAGTGCTGTTGTTGGACTATCGCGGTTACGGTCTGTCCGAAGGAAAGCCCGAGCTACCAGAGATCTATCAGGACATCGACGCCGCTTTCAAATGGCTCGATCAGGCGCCCGAGGTCAAGGGTAAACCCCTGATCCTGCTCGGCCAGAGCCTCGGTGGTTCGATGGCGGTGCACTATCTGGGGCAACACCCCGAGCGGCAGACCCAGCTCAAGGCCATCGTGCTCGACGGCGTGCCCGCCAGTTACCGCAGCGTCGGCCAGTTTGCGTTGAGCCATTCGTGGTTGTTGTGGGCGTTTCAGGTGCCGTTGTCCTGGCTGGTGCCGGACGGCGACAGTGCGATCAGCTCCATGCCGCAACTCAAAGGCGTGCCGAAATTGATCTACCACAGCATCGACGATCCGATCGTGCCCCTTTCCAATGGCATCCTTCTGTATCAAGCTGCGCCGCCGCCGCGCGTCCTGCAACTGACCCGGGGCGGGCACGTGCAGACGTTCGCCGACCCGGTCTGGCGCAAAGTCATGCTGCGCTATCTCGATGACCCGCAGCATTTCAACGGCCTGCGCCGCCTGGGTGAGATCCCCAATTACCCGGCCCCCGAACATTCTGAAGATGAACCACCAGAGAGTCCGCAATGAGTGAAGAACGTAACGCCATCCCGCTGATCATCACCGGTATCTGCAGCATCCTCGGCACCGTGGGCGCCCTGTGGTGGTACGGCTACCTGCACTTCGCCAAGCCTGAGGATGCGTTGCTGCTCAACGAATTCACCATGCTCAAGACCGTTCCGGGCGAAGACTACAAAGTCTCCCTGGAGCCGGCCGCGCAAGTGGCGCAGTGCATCGATGGCGTGCTGGTGCTGTTCGACACCGAACAGAAAGGCCTGACGGGCGTGCTGGTCAACGACCGCAAGAAGGCGGTGCGTTGCATGGGGCAGGAGACGCCGCAGAAGTTGCAGCCGTAATCAAAGCTACACACAAAACCACTGTGGGAGCGGGCTTGCTCGCGAAAACGGAGTGTCAGACAACGAAGATGTCGACTGACAGACCGCTTTCGCGAGCAAGCCCGCTCCCACATTTGGTTCTGCGTTAAGGCTGATTACTGGGTGTAAGAACTCACCGCCGAGCGCGGCATCACCGGCTGGTTATCGTTGGAAATCGTCACTTCCACCCGACGATTCTGTGCCCGGCCCGAGACGCTGCCGTTATCCGCGACCGGATACTCCTTGCCATAACCCTGGGCCACGATGCGGGTCGGGTCGACGCCCATCTTCACCAGCGCCATGCGCACCGAGCCAGCGCGACGTTCAGACAGCGACTGATTGTGAGACGCCGTACCGGTGCTGTCGGTGTAGCCCTCGACGATCACTTTGCGATCGGGGTTCTGCTGCAGATACTGCGCCAGCGTGTTGATATTCGTCAGACCGTTGGACTTCAGATCGGCCCGGTCAGTCGCGAACAGCACGTCACCGAAAGTCACCAGCGTCCCGCGATCGGTCTGCTTGGCGTTGAGGCTGTCCTGCAACTGCTTGATCTGCTGGTCGCGGGCATCGAGTCGTGCCTGTGCACGTTGCGCCGAAGCGTTTTTCAGATTGGCTTCAGCGGTGCGCAGGGCGATTGTCTGCTTGGCCACTTCCACGCGTTGGTTGGTCAGATAGGCCAGTTGATCGACCTTGGCCTCGTCCTGCTTGTCCAGGTAGGCCTTGTCGGCCTTGTCCAGATAATCGCTGGCTTCCTTGGTTTCAAGGGCCGCAACTTTGCTCGCCTGCGGATCCGCCTGCAGGCCGGAGTAATTGGTGCGAGCCTGTTCAAGGTTGGCGTTGGGCGGTGTGGAGCACGCAGCCAAAGCAACGCTTGCAGCCAGCAGGGCAGGGATCATCAATTGTTTGGAATTCATGGTGTCGTCCTTTTAGTCGATTAAGAAGTGCGTGGCGCCGCGCCGTTACTGAACGGTGCGCTGGCTTTCCTGACGCAGTTCCTGAACGCCTTTCTGAGAGTCCTTCACTGCTTGTTCGGCCTTCATTGCCTGAGCCTTGCGCTCGGCCACGCGAGCATCCCATTCAGCCTGTTCGGCGAGGGTTCTGGCCTGGTCGTATTTCTTGTCGTGCATGGCGATTTCGGCTTGCTTGAGCTTGTCCTGCGCGGTCTTCATTTCCACTGCGGCGAATTCGGTACCGCCGGCGCTGACTGCGCTGTTGACCGCCGATTCGGTGACCGCGAACTGCTCGGTGGGAGGGTTGCCGGCACAACCGGCCAGCACGACGCCGGCGCCGATGGCCAGGGCAGCCATCTTCAGGTTGCGCAGTGGGGTGGACGAGGATTTGCCTGTGCAGGTTTTCATGATTTTCAACTCCATTGGGCTTACTCCTGAACTACTGAACAATCCATCCTGGGCAAGGAGCCGAAAGCTTCGTTTTGGCGGCGTTTTTGAAACGGCCGTCCCAGGCGTGGTTACTGGGATTGACCGGAGGCTTTTTTCAAAAGTTCAGAGAAATTGCCTGATGTCCGAAAAAACGGGCGAGGCGAAAAGGCAGGGGGAACGCAATACCTGTAGGAGCGAGCATGCTCGCGATGGTCGTGAACGTTAACGTTGGGCACCTGATACCCCGCGTCGTTTTCGAGTTCATCGCGAGCGTGCTCGCTCCTACAGAAATCAAAAAATCAGTGTTTTTGCTTGTCGTTACCCGTGGACAAATCGTGCAAATGCCGACGCGACAGCGCCAAAAAACGCGGCGTCGGGCCTACGTCTTCGTACAGCGGATCGCCTTCCTCATCGGTCGCCACCACGGTCGAGCCCTTCACATAGGGAAAGCTTTTTTCCAGTTCTTCCAGGGCGGCGCCGATCAGTTCGCCGAGCAATTCTTCGGGTTGCCGCTTGGGATACATTTCGATGATCGCCGCCAGCCTGGCGGCCGCTTCCACGTCCAGATGAATCGAGTAGCCGGTGTCGGTCAGGCGACCCTTGGCGTTTTCTTCCCAGTGATGGACAAGCTCGCGGATTTTCATAATGACCTCATGTCGCGCCTGCTCGTGGCAGGCAAGGTGAGTACCGGCTCTGGCCGGCGAAAGCCGTTGTACGGCCTACTGTTCAGACTAGCTTCTGCCTCGAAGGTTTGAAGTCCCTTCGTCGTCTGGGTTGTAAGAACTGGCCCGGAGCGGCACTCTTGAGGTTCTTGGCCGCCCGGATTCTTTGCTGGAGAACTGTTGATGACCGATATTGATGCACGCTTGCGCGAGGACGTTCACCTGCTGGGTGAACTGTTGGGCAACACCATTCGTGAGCAGTACGGGGACAGTTTCCTCGACAAGATCGAGCAGATCCGCAAAGGGGCAAAGGCGGACCGTCGCGGCTCCATGGACGCCGAACTCAGCGCCAGCCTCAACCAGCTGAGCGAAGACGAATTGTTGCCGGTGGCGCGGGCGTTCAACCAGTTTCTCAACCTGGCAAACATCGCCGAGCAGTATCAGTTGATTCATCGTCGCGACGAGTCGCAGCCGGCGCCGTTCGAGTGTCGGGTGTTGCCCGAACTGCTCACCCGCCTGCGCGCCGAAGGCCACAGTGCCGAATCCCTGGCCCGGCAATTGGGTCGCCTGGAAATCGAACTGGTGCTCACCGCGCACCCCACTGAAGTCGCCCGCCGTACGCTGATCCAGAAATACGACGCCATCGCCGCGCAACTGGCGGCCCAGGACCATCGCGACCTGACCACCGCCGAGCGCGAGCAGATCAAATTGACCTTGCAGCGTCTGATCGCCGAAGCCTGGCACACCGAAGAAATCCGCCGCACCCGCCCGACGCCGGTCGACGAAGCCAAATGGGGCTTCGCGGTGATCGAGCATTCGCTGTGGCACGCGATCCCCAATTACATGCGCAAGGCCGACCAGGCCCTGCATGCCGCCACCGGCCTGCGCCTGCCGCTGGAGTCGGCGCCGATTCGCTTCGCTTCGTGGATGGGCGGCGACCGCGACGGCAACCCCAATGTCACCGCTCCCGTCACCCGCGAAGTGCTGTTACTGGCGCGCTGGATGGCGGCCGATCTGTACCTGCGCGATGTCGATCAACTCGCTGCCGACCTGTCGATGCAGCAGGCCAGCGAGGCGCTGAAGGCCAAGGCGGGGGAGAGTGCCGAGCCTTACCGCGCGGTGCTCAAGCAGTTGCGCGAACGCCTGCGAGCCACGCGCAACTGGGCGCACAGCGCGTTGACGTCACCCGTTACTGCCACCGCCGAGGTGCTGCAGGACAACCGCGATCTGCTCGATCCGCTGGAGCTGTGTTACCACTCGCTGCACGAGTGCGGCATGGGCGTGATTGCCGATGGCCCGCTGCTCGACTGCCTGCGCAGGGCCGTCACCTTCGGCCTGTTCCTGGTGCGTCTGGACGTGCGTCAGGATTCGACGCGCCACTGCGCGGCCATGACCGAGATCACCGACTACCTGGGCCTGGGTCGTTATGAGGACTGGAGCGAAGAAGAGCGCATCGCCTTCCTCACCCAGGAACTGAACAACCGTCGCCCGCTGTTGCCCGCTCACTACAAGCCGTCCGCCGACACCGCCGAAGTCTTGGCGACCTGTCGTGAAATCGCCGCCGCGCCCGCGGCTTCGCTTGGTTCCTACGTGATCTCCATGGCCGGTGCCGCCTCCGATGTGCTGGCGGTGCAATTGCTGCTCAAGGAGTCCGGCGTGTTGCGGCCGATGCGCGTGGTGCCGCTGTTCGAAACCCTGGCGGACTTGGACAACGCAGGGCCCGTGATCGAAAAACTGTTACTGCTGCCGGGCTATCGCGCGCGTCTGCAAGGGCCGCAGGAAGTGATGATCGGCTACTCCGATTCGGCCAAGGACGCCGGCACCACGGCGGCGGCCTGGGCGCAGTATCGGGCGCAGGAACGTCTGGTGGACATCTGCCGCGAGCAACAGGTGGAGCTGTTGTTGTTCCACGGTCGCGGCGGCACCGTGGGTCGCGGCGGCGGCCCGGCCCACGCGGCGATTCTGTCGCAGCCACCGGGATCGGTGGCCGGACGTTTCCGCACCACCGAGCAGGGGGAAATGATTCGTTTCAAATTCGGCCTGCAGGACATCGCCGAACAGAACCTCAACCTGTATCTGGCCGCCGTACTCGAGGCGACGCTGCTGCCGCCGCCACCACCGACGCCCGAGTGGCGCCATTTGATGGACGAATTGGCCGCCGACGGCGTCAGTGCGTATCGCGCCGTGGTCCGGGAAAACCCGCAATTCGTCGAGTATTTCCGTCAGTCGACACCGGAACAGGAGCTCGGTCGCCTGCCGCTGGGCAGTCGTCCGGCCAAGCGCCGCGCCGGCGGCATCGAAAGCCTGCGGGCGATTCCGTGGATTTTCGGCTGGACCCAGACTCGCCTGATGCTGCCTGCCTGGCTCGGCTGGGAAGCGGCACTGAGCAAGGCGCTGGAGCGCGGAGAGGGCGAGCTGCTGGGGCAGATGCGTGAGCAATGGCCGTTCTTCCGGACCCGCATCGATATGCTGGAGATGGTGCTGGCCAAGGCCGACGCGGAAATCGCCCAGTCCTACGACGAGCGTCTGGTCGAGCCGGATCTGTTGCCGTTGGGCGCGCACTTACGCGACCTATTGTCGCAGGCATGCTCGATCGTTCTGGGGATGACCGGCCAGTCCCAGCTACTGGCACATAGCCCAGATACCCTTGAATTCATCCGCCTGCGCAACACCTACCTGGACCCGCTTCATCTATTGCAGGCCGAATTGCTGGCGCGTTCCCGGCAACAGGAAGTGGCGCAGGGCAGCCCGGTGGAGCAAGCGTTGCTGGTGTCTGTGGCGGGAATTGCCGCCGGTTTGCGTAATACCGGCTAAGGTTTTCGCGGTGGGGGAAGGCATCCGGCGCGTGCGCGGGATGCCGATCGATGGCCGTTGAAAAAGTACGGCCAGGCGACAGTTAATGATGGGGTTGCGACGGGGAGAACCGCGCCAAAACGTCGCAGCAGGCAGCGGTTTCTCCGACTTTTGGCGGCTTGTGTGGGCGCAGCCTGCTGTGTATCTTGATCAGCCTTTGGCCGTTTGGGCGGTCGCGGACCCTATTTTTGAGATTGGCCCCACGAGGCGAATCCGACGTTATCCATATAAAAAATTGAGGAGCACATCGATGCGCGTCATTCTGCTGGGAGCTCCCGGGGCCGGTAAAGGTACTCAGGCTAAGTTCATCACCGAGAAATTCGGCATTCCACAAATCTCCACTGGCGACATGCTGCGTGCAGCGGTCAAGGCCGGCACCGAGCTGGGCCTGAAGGCCAAGGGCATCATGGATGCCGGTGGCCTGGTCTCCGATGACCTGATCATCGCCCTGGTCAAGGACCGCATTTCCCAGGCCGATTGCGCCAAGGGTTTCCTGTTCGACGGTTTCCCGCGCACCATCCCTCAGGCTGAAGCCCTGGTGACTGCCGGTGTCGAACTGGACGCAGTGGTTGAAATCGCCGTTGAAGACGAAGAAATCGTCCAGCGTATCGCCGGTCGCCGTGTTCACGAGGCCAGCGGCCGCGTTTACCACATCGTCTACAACCCGCCGAAAGTGGCCGGCAAGGACGACGTCACCGGTGAAGACCTGGTGCAGCGCAAGGACGACACCGAAGAAACCGTGCGTCATCGCCTGTCGGTCTACCACTCGCAGACCAAGCCGCTGGTGGCTTTCTACCAGAATCTGTCGGCTGCCAATGGCAAGCCGAAGTACAGCCACATCGAAGGCGTCGGTTCGGTTGAAGCAATCACCTCCAAGGTGCTTGCAGCCCTGAGCTGAAAAGTCTGACTCGCTGTATCATCCACGGCCCGCTTGCGGGCCGTAGTTGTTTATACTGACGCCCTTTTTCTGATCACACGTGTGGAAACATCGATGAGCACCTTGCTGGCCCTGGACACCGCGACTGAAGCTTGCTCCGTTGCCTTGCTGCACGACGGCAAAGTGACGAGCCATTACGAGGTGATCCCGCGCCTGCATGCGCAGAAATTGCTGCCGATGATCCAGCAGTTGCTGGCCGATGCCGGCACCACCTTGCAGGCGGTCGAGGCGATTGCCTTCGGTCGTGGACCGGGTGCATTCACCGGTGTGCGCATTGCCATTGGGGTCGTGCAGGGCCTGGCGTTCGCGCTGGATCGTCCGGTGTTGCCGGTGTCCAACCTTGCCGTCCTGGCCCAGCGTGCCTTTCGCGAACACGGCGCCAGTCAGGTGGCGGCAGCCATCGATGCGCGGATGGATGAAGTGTATTGGGGCTGCTACCGCGAGACGGCGGGGGAGATGCGACTGGTCGGGCAGGAAGCGGTCCTGCCACCGGAAGCCGCTGCACTGCCGGCAGGCGCCAGTGGCGAATGGTTTGGCGCGGGGACCGGTTGGGGATATGGCGAGCGTATTGCCGTGAACTTGAGCGGTCAGGACGCCGGCATGCTGCCCCACGCCGAAGACCTGCTGACCCTGGCGCGATTTGCCTGGGAGCGCGGCGAGGCCATTGTGGCCGATGAGGCGCAGCCGGTGTATCTGCGGGACAAAGTGGCGACGCCGAAGGCGCGGTAAACCTGGCGCACATCCCTGTAGGAGCGAGGCTTGCCCGCGAAGAGGTCAGCAGTTTCGACATCTATATCGACTGACCTGACGCCTTCGCGGGCAAGCCTCGCTCCTACAGGTTTTTCGGGGGCTGCATAGATGTGGGCTGGTGATGAATTCCCAAACAGCGCCGATCGTCCGTTTCTAACCCCAGCTCTTAAACCTTTTGCCTTTTATGTGTTCTAGTTATCACTCGGCGGTTTGCGAAGTGGGTTGAGCGCCACTAAACTGCCATCACTGATACCGAGCATGCACTTATGCGTATAGACGGCCTTTCCTCTCATTCCTACCCTATCAAGCGCAAGCCTCGCAAAGGCGCTGTGGTGGAAGACGAGTCCGTCGATATCGAAGGCGAGCTGGAGTTTCCCACCGAGGAACAACTGGCCGCCCGCGCCAAGGCTGCCGCCCAACGCCTGAGCAACCTCCCCGCCCGTCAGCAGGACATGCTCTATCACCGCGCCATGAGCAAGAGCGTGGCGATGGCCCTGGCCAGCTACCTGAGCACCGCCGGTTTCGTCGATTGGGAAGCTGAAGTGCTGGGGCTCGATCTGTACATCTGATGCTGCTGCCTTACTACCTCGGCTGCCCTTCCTGGAGCGAAAACGCCTGGCGCGATTACCTTTATCCACAGGACGCCAAGCCTGCCGAGTTTCTCGATCTTTATTCCCAGGTCTTCAACGCCGTAGAGGGCAACACCACCTTCTACGCCAGCCCGGCTGCCAGCAGCGTGCAGCGCTGGGCAGAAATTCTCCCTGCGCATTTTCGATTCACCGCCAAGTTTCCCGGTGACATCAGTCATGGCGGCGACCTGCGCGAACAATTGACCGCTGCCGAAACCTTCGTCCAATTGCTCAGTCCGCTGGGCGAGCGGGTATCGCCACTGTGGTTGCAGCTGTCGAAAAGCTTCACCCCGCAGCGCCTGCCCGAACTCGCCGGGTTCATCGACGCCCTGCAACGACCGCTGGCGGTGGAAGTGCGGCATGACGATTTCTTCGCCAAGGGCGACAGCGAGCGCATGCTCAACCGCCTGCTTATGGATCGTGGGGTCGAACGCATCTGCCTCGATCCGCGCGCGCTGTTCAGTTGCACTTCCACCGAGCCTTCGGTGCTGCACGCCCAGTCGAAAAAGCCCAGGGTTCCCCCACGTCCGGCGGCGTTTACCCAGTGCCCGCAGGTACGCTTCATCGGCCATCCTACGCTTGAAGCAAACGACTCGTTCCTGACGCCCTGGGTGGAGAAAATCGCCCTGTGGATCGAAGAAGGCCGTACGCCCTATATCTTCCTGCACACCGCCGACAACGTGCTGGCGGCGAAGCTGGCGCAGCGTTTTCATGGCCGGTTGATGTTGCGATTGCCTGGCTTGCCGGCGCTGCCTGAGCTATACAGAGAGCCCGCCGCCGAGCAACTTGGCCTGCTCTGAAGGCGGATTCGTTCCCCTTTTCAGGAGCCTGCCAATGGATGCGCAAACCCTTCGAGCCCAAGCGTTCAAAGCCCTGCACGAACGCGGCGGGATATTCGTGATGCCCAATCCCTGGGACGCCGGCTCGGCAAAAATGCTCGCGGGCCTGGGTTTCGAGGCGCTGGCGACTACCAGTGCCGGTTACGCCTTTTCCCAGGCGCGCCCCGATGGCGGCCTGACTCTGGACGACACCCTGGCCAACGTCAGGGCGATCGTTGCCGCCACCGACCTGCCGGTGTCGGTGGATCTGGAAAACGGTTTTGCCGATGACCCCGCCGAATGCGCGCAAAGCATCGTGCAGGCCGCTGGCGCGGGCGCCGTCGGCGGTTCGATCGAAGACGCCACCGGCCGCCCGGACACGCCCATCTATTGCTTCGAGCACGCCGTGGCCCGGGTCAAGGCCGCCGTCGCTGCCGCGTGCAGCTTGCCGTTCCCATTCATCCTTACCGCTCGCGCCGAAAATTACCTGCACGGCAATCCGGACCTGGACGACACCATTCGCCGTTTGCAGGCCTTCGCCGAAGCCGGCGCCGACGTGCTCTATGCGCCAGGGTTGCGTAACGCCGATGAGGTGCTGGCGGTGGTCCGCGCGGTGGCGCCCAAGCCGGTCAATGTGTTGATGTCCGGCGGATTAAAGCTGACGGTCGAGCAACTCGGCGAGATGGGCGTCACGCGCGTCAGTGTCGGATCGGCGCTGTCCCTGGCGGCACTGGGCGAGTTCTACCGTGCGGCCGAAGAGATCAAGACGTCGGGCACCTTCAGCTTCACCTCGCGCTCCATGCCCTACGCTCAGGCCAATCAGTTTTTCAAAGGCTGACGATGCGCTTGCGTTGGTGGCTGTTGCTGGGGCTGTCGATGATAGCGGCGACGGGTTTGGGCGTCTGGCGCGGCTGGGTGTCCGTGCCGCCGCAGTGGAACCCCTGGGCGCCGCTGGATGTGAAGGCGCCGCCGAACCTGCTGACCCGCTACAAGCTGATGCGCCTGCGCGCTGATCCGCAGCTTTGTGATCAGGCTCTGAGCAGTTCCGGCCTACGGGTGACCCGTCAGGCCGACAGCCCAGACGCCAAGTGCCCGTTGACCGACGCCTTGCGAGTGCAGGGCGGAGATGTGGCGTTGAGCAGCAGCTTCCTTGCCAGTTGCCGTCTGGCGGTGTCCTTCGCCCTGTTCGAACATCACGCGCTGCAACCGGCAGCGCAGGCGATCTATGGTCAGAACGTGGCGCGGGTCGATCATCTGGGAAGCTTTGCCTGTCGCAATGTCTACGGCCGCGAGAGTGGTCGCTTGAGTCAACACGCTTCAGCCAACGCCCTGGATATCGCCGGTTTCCGCCTGGCGGATGGCCGCGCCATCAGCGTGCTCAAGGACTGGCCCAAGGACAATCAGGATGCGCAGTTTCTAAGGCAGGTCCGCGACGGTGCCTGTGGCCTGTTCAGCGTGGTGTTGAGCCCGGATTACAACGCCGCCCATCGCAATCACTTTCATGTCGATGTCGGGCCGTGGTGGGTCTGTAACTGAAGGCGAAGGTTAGGCGGCGAGGCGCAGGTTCTGCAGAACGATCGGGCGCGCCCAGCGGCTATCGAAGTCGAGTTCTTTCTGTTGTTCGACCATTTCTTGCGGCGAGAACGGCGGGAACGGTTTGTCCAGCAGATCGAGTTCGAACTCGGCGATCGGCAGGTGCAATAGACGCGGTTGTGGCGCAGGGCCTGCTTCCGGCACCGGTTGACCGGCAGTCAGCACGATCGGGCGGACCCAGCCGCTGTCGAAGTTCTGCTCGCGCTGCTGGGCGACGATTTCTTCCGGCGGGAACGGTGGGAAAGGTTTGTCGGCCAAATCCATTTCGAACTCGGCAATCGGCAGGAACAGCGGCTCGGGCGGGCGAATCTCGTTGTCTTTCACGTCGCACTCGCGCTGAGCAACGATGTGCGCCAGCAGGTCGCTGCCGACGGTGGGTTCGTCCGGGCTTTCGAGATCCACTGGTGGAAAGTTCAGCGATTCAGGCAGCACCTCACCCGACTGTTCGTTCAGCGCTCGGGCAAAAAAATCCTGCCAGATGTGGCTGACACCGCTCAGTGCCTGGGTGTTTTGCCGGCTGTAGTCGCCGTAGGGCGAAATAAAACCGGAGATGATGGGTTGAATGTCTGACATGACTCTCGGTCGACGCTCGGCTCTGGCAAAATGCTCGATAATTTTGTTATCGGCCGATTTTGCCGATCATTAATTTTTTGAGCGTATTTTCCAATGATTGATCAACCGGCGGCGTGCCGCATCCATGTCGAAGCCCTGGGCGAGACTTTTCAGCCACAGGCCGAGCAGTGGGCTGAACGTCTGGACCTGCCGTTGCAGGTGGATGACGGTGAGTTCGCCTTGCAGGTGGGCGAGCAGGGCTTGCAGCTGCAACAGCTCGGCCCGGATGCGCCGGGGCCGGTGCGGGTGGACTTCGTCGAGGGTGGCGCGGCTCATCGTCGGTTGTACGGTGGCGGCAGCGGGCAGATGATCGCCAAGGCGGTCGGCATCGCTCAGGGTGTGCGCCCGCGGGTGCTGGATGCCACGGCGGGGCTGGGCAAGGATGCGTTCGTGCTGGCGAGCCTGGGTTGCGAGATGAGCCTGATCGAGCGCCAGCCGCTGATCGGGGCCTTGCTCGAAGATGGCCTGGCCCGTGGCGCGGAGGATTTCGACGTAGCGCCGATCGTGGCGCGCATGCATCTGCTCAAGGGCAATTCGATCGAGGTGATGAACAACTGGGAAGGCGAGCCGCCGCAGGTGATCTACCTGGACCCGATGTTTCCGCATCGCGAGAAAACCGCGCTGGTGAAGAAGGAAATGCGCCTGTTCCGGCCGCTGGTAGGTGATGACCCGGATGCCCCGGCTTTGCTGCAGGCGGCATTGGCGCTGGCGACCCACCGGGTCGTGGTCAAGCGCCCGCGCAAGGCGCCGTGTATCGAAGGGCCCAAGCCGAGTCATGCGTTGGATGGCAAATCCAGTCGGTATGACATTTATCCGAAGAAGGCGCTCAAGCCGTAAGACCGAGTTGCCTTCATCGCGGGCAAGCCCGCTCCCACAGGTTTTGAGGTGTCCTCAATGTTGAGTTCAGCCCGTTCCTTGTGGGAGCGGGCTTGCCCGCGATGGCGTCCTCAAGGCCGATAAGCCCGCATGAACAATTCCACAACCTCCCGCACATGGCTCTCCGCCGCCTCTTCGGTCAGCGGTTCGCCACAGCCAAACAGCAAGCGAAAATTCGCCGCCCCCTTGAGCAGGCAGAAGAAGTGCTCCGCCGCATTCCTCGGCTTGTCGATACTCAACTCGCCACTCTGATCCACCTTGCACAACAGCCGCTCCATGCCTTGCAGCATGCGCTGCGGGCCGGCTTCGAAGAAGATCAGCGAAAGCTTCGGGTCCTGGCTGCCCAGGGCCATGATCAGGCGGTGCAGATTCACCGACTCATCGCTGTTGATCAGGTGATGAAAGCCGCGGGCGATGTTCAGCAGCACGGTTTGCACCGCCACGCCTTCCGGTAGCTCGAAAACCAGTGGCGGCAACTGTTCCTCGCACTTGGCCATCACGGCGGCGGAGAACAGCGTCTCCTTGTCATTGAAATGGCTGTAGACCGTGAGTTTCGACACGCCGGCTTCCGCGGCGACAGCGTCCATGCTGGTGTTGGCATATCCCTTGGTGAGAAACAGCGTTTTTGCCGCGTCGAGGATCGCCTGGCGCTTGGCCAGATCCTTGGGGCGGCCTGGGCCGTTGGGTACTGAAGGGTTATTCGGCATATGCGCTTTTATTACTGGACTGGTGAGTTTGCTATTAATAACATACTGGCCAGTATAATTATTCAAAGCACCATTAGCGAAAGGTCCTTCACCATGTTCCGCTATGTCTTGCCCCTCGCATTGCCAGTCAGCCTGGCTTTTTTATTGGCTGCGTGCGGTCACGAAGAGGCGCCGCAAACCAGCGTGCGCCCGGCCATGGTGGTTCAGCCAGAGCCTTCGGCGCAGGCGATGGAGAGCTATACCGGTGAAGTTCGCGCTCGTTACGAGCCAGACCTCGCATTTCGCATCGGCGGCAAAGTCAGCCGACGACTGGTAGAAGAGGGGCAACGGGTCAAGGCTGATCAACCTTTAGCTGAACTCGATCCGCAGGACGTGCGCCTGCAACTGGAAGCCACCCGTGCCCAGGTAGCTGCCGCCGAAGCCAACCTGAATATGGTCCGCGCCGAACGTGACCGCTACAAGACCCTGATGGACCGTCAGATGGTCAGCCGCTCGCAGTACGACAACGCGGAAAACCTCTATCGCTCCGGCGAAGCCCGCCTCAAGCAGATCAAAGCCGAATTCAACGTCTCGACCAACCAGGCCAGTTACGCCGTGTTGCGTGCGCCACAGGATGGCGTCGTGGCCAAACGCGCCGTTGAAGTCGGGCAAGTAGTCGCGGCGGGGCAGACGGTGTTCACCCTGGCCACCGATGGCGAGCGCGAAGTGTCGATCAGCCTGCCGGAGCAGAGCTTCGGTCGTTTCAAGGTCGGACAGCCGGTGTCGGTGGAACTGTGGACGCAACCGGGCCAGCGTTTCGCCGGGCACATCCGCGAACTGTCGCCGGCCGCCGATCCCAAATCCCGCACCTTCGCCGCACGCATCGCTTTCAACGCCGGCAAGGTCCCGGCCGAGCTGGGCCAGAGCGCCCGGGTCTATGTGCAGAATGCCGAGACTGTGCTGCTCTCGGTGCCGCTGTCTGCACTCACCGCCGAAAACGGCGTGACCTACGTCTGGGTCGTCAGCGCCAACAACACCCTGAAAAAGACTCCGGTGCGGGTTGGCGCCTTCGGCGAGAAAACCGTACCGGTGCTCGAAGGCCTCAACGCCAGCGACTGGGTGGTTGCCGCCGGCGTCCATGTGCTTCTCGACGGGCAGCAGGTGCGCCCGGTGGATCGCTCCAACCGCGTGGTCAATCTGGCGGACAAGGAGTAATCCCCGATGGGCTTCAATCTTTCCGAATGGGCGTTGCGTAATCGCCAGATCGTACTGTTCCTGATGCTGTTGCTGGCCATCGTGGGTGCACTTTCCTACACCAAGCTGGGCCAGAGCGAAGACCCGCCGTTCACCTTCAAGGCCATGGTGATTCGCACCAACTGGCCGGGGGCGACGGCGCAGGAAGTCTCGCGCCAGGTCACCGAGCGTATCGAAAAGAAGCTGATGGAAACCGGTGAGTACGAGCGCATCGTGTCGTTCTCCCGCCCCGGCGAATCCCAGGTGACTTTCATTGCCCGCGACTCCATGCACTCGGTGGAGATTCCGGAGCTCTGGTATCAGGTGCGCAAGAAGGTCAGCGACATTCGCCACACCTTGCCGCCGGGTATTCAGGGCCCATTCTTCAACGATGAATTCGGCACCACCTTCGGCAACATCTACGCGCTGACCGGCGACGGTTTCGATTACGCGGTACTCAAGGATTACGCCGACCGCATCCAGATCCAGCTGCAGCGGGTCAAGGACGTGGGCAAGGTCGACCTGCTCGGTTTGCAGGACGAAAAGATCTGGATCGAACTGTCCAACGTCAAGGCCGCGACTCTCGGTTTGCCACTGGCGGCGGTGCAGCAGGCGTTGGAAGAGCAGAATGCGGTGTCCACCGCCGGCTTCTTTGAAACGGGTAGCGAGCGATTGCAGCTACGGGTTTCGGGGAATTTTCAGACAGTCGATGAGATAAAAAACTTCCCGATCCGGGTCGCGGATCGCACCTTCCGTATCTCTGACGTGGCCGATGTGCGCCGTGGTTTCAACGATCCACCGGCGCCGCGCATGCGCTTCATGGCCGAAGACGCTATCGGTCTGGCGGTGGCCATGAAAGACGGCGGCGACATTCTGGTGCTGGGCAAGGCGCTGGAAGTCGAGTTCGCCCGCATCCAGAAAAACCTGCCGGCGGGCATGCAGCTGCGCAAGGTGTCCGATCAACCGGCGGCGGTGAAAACCGGGGTCGGCGAGTTCGTCCAGGTGTTGGTGGAAGCGCTGGCGATCGTCTTGCTGGTGAGCTTTTTCTCCCTCGGCGTGCGCACGGGCATGGTGGTCGCCCTGGCGATTCCGCTGGTGTTGGCGATGACCTTCGCCACCATGTATTACTTCGGCATCGGTCTGCACAAGATTTCCCTCGGCGCGCTGGTGCTGGCGCTGGGCTTGCTGGTGGACGACGCGATCATCGCCGTGGAAATGATGGCGATCAAAATGGAGCAGGGTTTCGATCGGATCAAGGCGGCCAGTTATGCCTGGACCAGCACCGCGTTCCCGATGCTCACCGGTACGCTGATCACCGCCGCCGGGTTCCTGCCGATCGCCACCGCGCAATCGGGCACCGGCGAGTACACCCGTTCTATCTTCCAGGTGGTGACCATCGCGCTGCTGGCGTCCTGGGTGGCGGCGGTGGTGTTCGTGCCGTATCTGGGGGAAAAACTCCTGCCGGATCTGGCGAAAATTCATGCAGCCAAACACGGTCCTGATCAACCCGATCCATACGGCACGCCGTTTTATCAGCGAGTGCGGCGCGTGGTGGAGTGGTGCGTGCGTCGACGCAAGACGGTGATAGTGGCGACCGTGATTCTGTTCATCGCCTCTGTAGCCCTTTTCCGTTTTGTACCGCAGCAATTTTTCCCGGCGTCGGGTCGACTGGAATTGATGGTCGACCTGAAGCTGGCCGAAGGCGCCTCGCTGAGCAACACCACCGAAGAGGTCAAGTGTCTCGAAGCGATGCTCAAGGACAAAGCCGGAATCGATAACTACGTGGCCTATGTGGGCACCGGTTCGCCGCGTTTCTATCTGCCGCTGGATCAGCAACTGCCGGCTGCGAGCTTTGCCCAGTTTGTGGTGTTGGCGAAAACCATCGAGGAGCGCGAAACCCTGCGTACCTGGTTGATCACCACCTTGAACGAGCAATTCCCGGCTCTGCGTTCGCGGGTCACGCGTCTGGAAAACGGGCCGCCCGTGGGCTATCCGATCCAGTTCCGGGTGACCGGTGAGCACATCGAGGAAGTCCGCGCCCTGGCCCGGAAAGTGGCGGCCAAGGTCCGTGAAAACCCCCATGTGGCCAACGTCCATCTGGATTGGGAAGAGCCAAGCAAAGTCGTCTACCTGAACATCGATCAGGACCGCGCACGAGCTCTCGGCGTGAGCACGGCGAACCTTTCGAAGTTCCTGCAGAGCTCGCTGACCGGTTCCAGCGTCAGCCAGTACCGCGAGGACAACGAGTTGATCGAAATCCTGCTGCGCGGCACCGTGCACGAGCGCACCGAGCTGTCGTTGCTGCCGAGCCTATCGGTGCCGACCGACAACGGTCGCAGCGTTGCTCTATCGCAGATCGCGACCCTGGAATACGGCTTCGAAGAGGGTGTGATCTGGCACCGCAACCGCCTGCCCAACGTGACGGTTCGCGCCGACATCTACGGCAAGGAACAACCGGCGACCCTGGTGAAACAGATCATGCCGACCCTCGACCCGATCCGCGCCGAACTGCCTGACGGTTATCTGCTGGACGTGGGCGGCACGGTGGAGGATTCCGAGCGTGGGCAGAAGTCGGTCAACGCCGGTGTGCCGATGTTCATCGTGGTCGTGCTGACGTTGCTGATGCTGCAACTGCGCAGCTTCTCGCGCACGGCGATGGTGTTCCTGACGGCACCGTTGGGCCTGATCGGCGTCACCCTGTTCCTGATGGTCTTCCGCCAGCCGTTCGGTTTCGTGGCGATGCTCGGCACCATCGCCCTGTCGGGGATGATCATGCGTAACTCGGTGATCCTGGTGGACCAGATCGAACAGGACATCGCCGCCGGCCTCAAGCCCTGGCAAGCCATCATCGAAGCCACTGTGCGCCGCTTCCGCCCGATCGTCTTGACCGCGCTCGCCGCCGTCCTGGCGATGATCCCGCTGTCACGCAGCGTGTTCTTCGGCCCGATGGCCGTGGCGATCATGGGCGGCCTGATCGTCGCGACGGCATTGACGCTGCTGTTCCTGCCGGCACTGTACGCGGCGTGGTTCCGCGTTCGCAAGGAGACGGTCTGACACTTTGCCTCGGCGGCCTGCGGGTCGACCAAATTCCGGCCGATGAACGCGGTCAAAACTGTGGGAGCGGGCTTGCTCGCGAAGGCGGTGGTTCAGTCGACATCAACATAGACT
>NZ_JBSVXG010000057.1:0-31886 GCF_054070595.1 Pseudomonas sp. SDO55104_S430
CACATTAGACCGCATTTAAATGTGGGAGCGGGCTTGCTCGCGAAAAAGGCGCCTCGGTCTGACTGTAATCAGTCGAGGGTAGAACCGCTTACCGGAACACCACGCTCAGGGAAGAACAGACGCTGCAACTCGGTGCCCGGGCTCTCGGCGCGCATGAACGCTTCGCCGACCAGGAACGCATAAACGTCGCTGATTTCCATCAGCTCGACATCCGCCCGATTGAGAATGCCGCTTTCGGTGATGACCAGGCGATCACGGGGAATGCGCGGCAACAGATCGAGTGTGTTTTCCAGGCTTACCTCGAAGGTGTGCAGGTTGCGGTTGTTGATACCGACCAATGGCGTGTCGAGGGTTTTCAGGGCGCGCTCCAGCTCGTCGCCGTCGTGAACCTCCACCAGCACATCAAGACCGACATCTTTGGCCACGGATGCCAGTTCGGCCATTTTCACGTCATCCAGGGCGGACACGATCAACAGCACGCAGTCGGCGCCCAATGCGCGGGCTTCGACGATCTGGTATGGATCGATCATGAAGTCCTTGCGGATCACCGGCAGCTTGCAGGCCGCGCGGGCCTGCTGCAGGTAGGCGTCGGCGCCCTGGAAATAATCGATATCGGTCAGCACCGACAGGCAGGTCGCGCCGCCTTTCTCGTAGCTTTTGGCGATATCGGCAGGAACGAAGTTCTCGCGGATCACGCCTTTGCTTGGCGACGCTTTCTTGATCTCGGCAATGACTGCCGGTTGTTTCAGCTTGGCCTGATCCAGCAACGCCTTGGCAAAACCTCGGGGTGCATCGGCCGCCTTGGCCAGATTCTCAAGCTCGGCGAGGCTGACGCGAGCGCTGCGCTCGGCCACTTCCTCAACCTTGCGCGCCAGAATCTTTTCCAGAACCGTCGGTACACTCATCCCTCATTCTCCACTTTGAATACCGCGGTAAATGCGCCCAGCTCCTCGAGTTTCTCCCGAGCCAGGCCTGTATGCAGCGCATCGTGCGCCAGGGCAACGCCCTCTTTGAGGCTGCTGGCGTGATCGGCGGCGTACAACGCGGCGCCCGCATTGAGCATGATCATTTCGGCAGCCTTCTGACCGTTTTCAGTTTTGCGCTTGCCCAATGCATCACGAATCAGCTCAAGGGAAGCTTCCGGGCTTTCCACTGCCAGGCCGTGCAGGCTCTGGCTCTTCATGCCCAGGTCTTCAGGTTCGACCCAATATTCGGTGATCTGATCATTCTTCAGTTCAGCGACGAAGGTCGGTGCAGCCAGACTGAATTCGTCCAGGCCATCCTTGGAATGCACCACCAGCACATGCTTGCTGCCCAGACGCTGCAATACTTCGGCCAGCGGCCGGCACAACGCCTGAGTGAACACGCCAACCACCTGATGTTTCACGCCGGCCGGATTCGTAAGCGGACCGAGCATGTTGAACAGGGTGCGCAGCCCCAGCTCCTTGCGCGGAGCGGCGGCGTGCTTCATGGCACTGTGGTGGGTCTGGGCGAACATGAAACCGATACCGACGTTATCAATACAGCGCGCCACTTGTACCGGAGTCAGGTTCAGATAGATGCCGGCCGCTTCCAGCAGGTCGGCACTGCCGCTCTTGCCGGAAACTGCACGGTTACCGTGCTTGGCCACGGTGCAACCGGCCGCCGAAACCACGAAGGCTGAGGCGGTCGACACGTTGAAGATATTGGCACCGTCACCGCCGGTGCCCACCACATCGACTACGCCGTCGAGGGTCTTGAGTTCAACTTTTTCCGCCAGCTCGCGCATCACCGACACGGCGCCGACGATTTCGTCGATGCTCTCGCTCTTCATGCGCATGGCCATCATGAACGCGCCAATCTGCGCATCCGTGCACTGCCCGGTCATGATTTCGCGCATCACGGAGCGCATTTCTTCGGTGCTGAGGTCGAGGTGATCGACGATACGGCTCAAGGCTGTCTTGATATTCATGAAAGGTCCTTAGCGCGTGCCGCCGGTTTGTTTGAGGAAGTTGGCGAAGAGTTCGTGGCCCTGTTCGGTCAGGATAGACTCAGGGTGGAACTGCACACCTTCAATGTTCAATGTCTTGTGGCGCAGGCCCATGATCTCGTCGACCGAACCGTCTTCGAGCTGGGTCCAGGCGGTCAGCTCCAGGCAATCGGGCAGAGTTTCGCGCTTGACGATCAACGAGTGGTAGCGGGTAACCGTCAGCGGATGATTCAGGCCTTCGAATACACCCTTGTCTTCGTGGAACACCGGGCTGGTCTTGCCGTGCATCACCTGGCGGGCACGGACCACATCGCCGCCAAAGGCCTGGCCGATGGATTGATGGCCGAGGCAGACGCCCAGAATCGGCAGTTTGCCACCGAAATGCTTGATCACATCAATCGAGACGCCTGCTTCGGTTGGCGTGCACGGACCAGGGGAAACGACGATCCGCTCAGGGTTGAGGGCTTCGATTTCGGCGATGGTGAGTTCATCGTTGCGCACGACTTTGACCTCGGCACCGAGCTCGCCCAGGTATTGCACAACGTTGTAAGTAAAAGAGTCGTAGTTATCGATCATCAGCAACATGGCGTTAAGAACCTCTTGAATTCACTGACTACTAATACGGCTTTCGGGTGAGTGGCCCGCAGCGTCCAGCGCTTGATCGCTCAAGGCGGCCTGCATGCGGGCAACGCTCATCGGTCAGCCTTGTGGAGTTTGTTCAGCCAGAGCCACCGCACGGAACATCGCGCGGCGCTTGTTCAGGGTTTCTTCCCATTCCAGCGCCGGCACCGAGTCGGCGACGATGCCGCCGCCGGCCTGCACGTGCAGTTCGCCGTTCTTGATCACCGCCGTGCGAATCGCGATGGCGGTGTCCATGTTGCCGTTCCAGGCGAAGTAGCCGACGGCGCCGCCGTAGACACCACGCTTGACCGGTTCCAGTTCATCGATGATTTCCATGGCGCGGATCTTCGGTGCGCCGGACAAGGTGCCCGCCGGCAGAATCGCCCGCAGCGCGTCCATCGCCGTCAGGCCTTCCTTCAATTGGCCGGTGACGTTGGAAACGATGTGCATCACATTGGAATAACGCTCGATGACCATCTTCTCGGTGAGTTTCACCGAACCGATCTCCGATACACGACCGGTGTCGTTGCGACCCAGGTCGATCAGCATCAGGTGCTCGGCGATTTCCTTGGCATCCGACAGCAGGTCTTTCTCCAGCGCCAGATCAGCCTCTTCGTTGGCGCCACGCGGGCGGGTGCCGGCAATCGGGCGTACGGTAATCAGGTTGTCTTCTACCCGTACCAGCACTTCCGGCGAACTGCCGACGACGTGGAAATCGCCGAAGTTGAAGAAGTACATATACGGCGTCGGGTTGAAGCAACGCAGCGCGCGGTACAGATCGATGGGCGCTGCCTTGAAGTCGATCGACATGCGCTGCGACGGCACGACCTGCATGCAATCGCCAGCCAGGATGTATTCCTTGATGGTGTCGACGGCTTTTTCGTAATCACCTTGGGTGAAACTTGAGCGGAACACCGGATCAGCCGCTTGCTGCTTGCTGAAATCCAGACCACGGCGCGGGGTGATCGGCTGGCGGAGTTTCTCCAGCAGTTCTTCCAGACGGGCACGGCCTTGTTCGAATGCGTCTTCCTGCGACGGGTCGGCCAGGACGATTGCGTGCATCTTGCCGGCCAGATTGTCGAATACGACGACCGCATCGGACACCATCAGCAGAATGTCCGGCACGCCCAGCGGATCCGGGTTCGGGCACTTGCCCAGGCGCTTTTCCACATAACGCACGCAGTCATAGCCGAAATACCCCACCAGACCGCCGTTGAAGCGCGGCAGGCCGGCGATGGTCGGCACGTTGTAGCGGGCCTTGAAGGTTTCGACGAAGGCCAGCGGGTCTTCCACGTCATGGCTTTCGGTCTCGACGCCATCGACGGTCACGCTGACGTGATGATCGTGAACACGCATCACGGTGCGGCACGGCAGGCCGATGATCGAGTAACGGCCCCACTTCTCGCCGCCCTGTACCGACTCGAGCAGATAGGAATTGGGTTCGTCGGCCAGTTTCAGGTAGATCGACAGCGGTGTGTCGAAGTCAGCCAGGGTTTCGCAGGCAAGCGGGATGCGGTTATAGCCGGCAGCGGCCAAACGCAGGAATTCTTCGCGGATCATGATATGCCTCGTGGCTTGAGGGTCTAACAGTCAGGTATGCAAACGCGCCGGATGACCGGCCAGGAAAAAGTCAGGCGCGCCAACGCCAACGGGCCAGGGCCTTGATAACTTTCATCCAGAGTTTGCGAGTGACCACCACGATGGCGTTTCCAGAAGGGGGTTGAACAACGTCGGCCAACGTTATCTCAGCGGCCGGGTCCAGGCAACCGGGAATTAGCTTGCGCAGATCGTCGATGACCAGCGCCGGCGACTCTTCGGCAATCGGGCGACCGTGGTTGTACCCGTAACTCAACGCCACACACTTGACCCCAGCCGCCTTCGCCGCCTGCACATCGCTGCGCGAATCGCCGACAAACAAGGATTGCGAGGCCGGGATGTTGGTCATTTTCATCACGAAAAACAGCGCGGCCGGGTCCGGTTTTTTCTGTGGCAGGGTGTCACCGCCGATGATCAGCCGGAAATACCGACCGATTTTCATTTGATCCAGCAGCGGAGCGACGAAGCGCTCCGGCTTGTTGGTGATCAGCGCCATCTCGACGCCCTGCTTGTGCAGCCATTTCAGGGTGTCGCGCACACCGGGGTAGACCACGGTCAGCTCATGGCTTTCGCCGTAGGCCTGCATGAAGATTTCCAGCGCGCGTTCGGCCTCGGCATCGTCCACCGCCGAATGGTCCAGAGCACCGGCCAGCGCCCGACGCACCAGCACCGGGGCGCCGTTGCCAACCCACTCGCGCACCGCTTCGATGCCGGCAGGTTGGCGACCGAGCTTGAGCAGCATGTTATCCACAGCCGCCGCGAGATCCGGGACTGAATCGATCAGCGTGCCATCCAGATCGAACATCACCAGCTTTGGCAGGCTTCCCGGGAACAGCTGCTCGAAACCGCTCATGGACGAGCCAGCGCCAGTTCGGAGCGCATCTTGTCGATGACTTCCTGGTAGTTCGGCGCATTGAAAATCGCCGAACCGGCGACGAAGGTGTCGGCGCCAGCCGCGGCGATTTCACGGATGTTGTTCACATTCACGCCGCCATCGATTTCCAGGCGGATGTCGCGACCGGAAGCGTCGATCAGCGCCCGTGCTTCACGCAGCTTGTCGAGGGTGCCGGGAATGAACTTCTGCCCGCCGAAGCCCGGGTTGACACTCATCAGCAGGATCATGTCGACCTTGTCCATCACGTACTTGAGCACGTCCAGCGGGGTCGCCGGGTTGAACACCAGGCCCGACTTGCAGCCGCCTTCGCGGATCAGTTGCAGGGAACGGTCGACGTGCTGAGTGGCTTCCGGGTGGAAGGTGATGTAGGTCGCACCGGCTTCGATGAAGTCGCCGACGATGCGGTCTACCGGGCTGACCATCAGGTGCGCGTCGATCGGCGCGGTCACGCCGTACTTGCGCAGCGCCGCGCAGACCATCGGGCCGATGGTCAGATTGGGCACGTAATGGTTGTCCATGACATCGAAGTGCACGAAGTCGGCGCCGGCGGCCAGGACATTGTCCACTTCCTCACCCAGGCGGGCGAAGTCGGCGGAGAGAATCGACGGAGCAATTACGAAGGGCTGCATGACGCACCTTTTCTGAGCCAAATCACGATGGCGCGCATTGTATACCTCCTGCTTTGGCGCGCGCACCGTAACCGCGATGATCAGTAGGCCACTCGGTAATTTTTCTCGATATCGACAGGTACGTTCATTGCTCGCGATGAACGCTGGGAAACCGTGGGGTATCAGGTTTCCCGCGTTATCGTTGACGACCATCGCGAGCAAGCTCGCTCCTACAGTGGAGGGGTTGCGTCAGACTTGGGCAGTGCGCATTTTCTCGCTGCGTCCACGCAGCCATTCCAGGGTCAGCAGCAGGATCACCGAGAAGGCGATCAGCAGCGTCGCGGCGGCGGCGATGGTCGGGCTGAGGTTTTCGCGGATGCCGCTGAACATTTGCCGTGGCAGGGTCGCTTGCTCGGGGCCGGCGAGGAACAGGGTCACTACCACTTCGTCGAAAGACGTGGCGAAGGCGAACAACGCACCGGAGATCACGCCCGGAGCAATCAGCGGCAAGGTCACCCGGCGGAACGTCACCAGCGGCGAAGCGCCGAGGCTTGCAGCCGCCCGCACCAGGTTGTGGTTGAACCCCTGCAAGGTCGCCGACACGGTAATGATGACGAACGGCACACCCAATACCGCGTGCACGATGATCAGCGAGAAGAAGCTGTTGCCCAGGCCCAGGGGCGCAAAGAACAGATAGCTGGCCACGCCGATGATCACCACCGGTACCACCATCGGCGAAATCACCAGCGCCATCACCAAAGACTTGCCCGGGAAATCGCCGCGGGTCAGGCCGATCGCAGCCAAGGTACCGAAGATCATCGCCAGCACTGTGGCCGCCGGCGCAACGATGATGCTGTTCTTCAGCGCCCGCATCCACTCAGCCGAGGCGAAGAAATCGTGATACCACTGCAGCGAGAAGCCCTGCAGCGGGTACACCAGGAAGCTGCCGGAGTTGAACGACAGCGGAATGATCACCAGCACCGGCAGAATCAGGAACAGCAGAATCAGGCCGCAGAGAATCCGCAAGCTGTAGAACCACACCCGCTCGATGGGCGACATATAAGGACTCAGCATTTCATTTCTCCCCTTAGCTCAAGCGCAGGCGGCTTGCGCCTACCAGCCAGCTGTAAATCAGGTAAAGCACCACGGTCGCCAGAAGCAGCAGGCCGCCGAGCGCGGTCGCCATGCCCCAGTTGATGCTGGTGTTGGTGTAGAAGGCGACGAAGTAGCTGACCATCTGATCGTTCGGGCTGCCCAGCAACGCCGGGGTGATGTAGTAGCCGATGGCGAGGATGAACACCAACAGGCAACCGGCGCCGACACCGGCATAGGTCTGCGGGAAGTACACCCGCCAGAAGCTGGCGAACGGGTGGCAGCCCAGGGAAATCGCCGCACGCATGTAGGTCGGCGAGATGCCCTTCATCACGCTGTAGATCGGCAGGATCATGAACGGCAGCAGGATATGCACCATGGAGATGTAGACGCCGATGCGGTTGAATACCAGCTCCACCGGTTTATCGATGATGCCCAGGGCCATCAGGCCGCTGTTGATCAGGCCACCGGATTGCAGCAGGACGATCCACGCCGCGACCCGCACCAGGATCGAGGTCCAGAACGGCAACAGCACCAGAATCATCAGCAGGTTGCTTTGCCGCGACGGCAGGTTCGCCAGCAGGTATGCCAATGGATAGGCCAACACCAGGCAGATCACGGTAATGACCAGGCCCATCCAGAAGGTCCGGGCGAAAATGTCCAGGTAGATCGCCTGATCCGGGGTGGCTGGGGCCAGTTCGCCCAGGTCATCGATACGATGATCGACCGCCGCCAGCAGGTAGTAAGGGGTGATGCTGCTGGTGTTGCGGCGTACCGCTTGCCAGTAGGCCGGATCGCCCCAGCGCTCATCGAGACCTTCCAGTGCTTCTTTATAGGAGGTCGGTTCCGTGGCCAGCGGCAAGGCGCGGGCGGTTTTGGTCAGCAGGCTGCGGTAGCCGGCCAGTTCCATGTTCAGGCGTTTGGATAAATCGCCCAGGGTCTGATTCTTGCGGGCTTCGGCGAGGTCTTCGGCGGCCGCCTTGTAAACCGGTTCCGCGGGCAGGCCACGGCCGTCCCAACTGGCGATGGCCGACACGGTGCGTGGCATGCCGCCGACCACTTCCGGGTTGCCAACACTTTTGTAGAGCAGCGCCACGATCGGCACCAGAAACACCAGCAGCAGAAACAGCACCAGCGGCGCGATCAACGCCTGGGCCTTCCAGCGGTTGACCCGCTCGGCGTGCTTGAGCCGCTGTTTCAAGGTGGGGTCAGTGCCCGCGTTCACGGGAACGGCGATAGCCATGGCGTACTCCGGAAATCTTTGATCAATCGAAAAGGTGGGAGCGGACCTGTGGCGAGGGGGCTTGCCCCCGTTCGGCTGCGAAGCAGTCGTAAAACCAGTGCACTCGGTGTATCTGATACATCGCGATTGCAGGTTTTGGGGCCGCTACGCGACCCAACGGGGGCAAGCCCCCTCGCCACATGGTCAGCCCCACAAGAGGGCTTAGCCTCTGTTTACTTCGCAGCCCAGGCGTTGAAGCGCTGTTCCAGTTGCTCGCCGTTATCAGCCCAGAAGCTGACGTCGATCTGCACCTGGTTGGCGATGTTTTCCGGGGTGGTCGGCATGTCTTTCAGGACATCCTTGGCCAGCAGCGGCACAGCCTGGGTGTTGGCCGGACCGTAGGCGATGTTTTCCGAGTAGGTCTTCTGCTGCTGTGGCTGCACCGAGAAGGCGATGAATTTCTTCGCAGCCTCGGCACGCGCCTTGTCCAGGCCCTTCGGAATGGCCCATGCGTCGAAGTCGTAGATGCCGCCGTTCCACACCACCTTCAGGTTGCTTTCTTTCTGCACCGCAGCGATACGACCGTTGTAGGCCGAACTCATGACCACGTCACCGGAGGCCAGGTATTGCGGCGGCTGTGCGCCAGCTTCCCACCACTGGATGCTTGGTTTGAGTTCATCGAGCTTCTTGAACGCGCGGTCTTGACCATCCTTGCTGGCCAGCACTTTGTAGACGTCTTTCGGCGCAACGCCGTCGGCCATCAGCGCGAATTCCATGGTGTACTTGGCGCCTTTACGCAGGCCACGCTTGCCCGGGAATTGCTTGGTGTCCCAGAAATCCGCCCAGCTGGTCGGTGCGGTTTTCAGCTTGTCGGCGTTGTAGGCCAGCACGGTCGACCACACGAAGAAGCCCACGCCGCATGGCTGGATGGCGCCTTTGACGTAATCTTCGGTTTTGCCGAACAGCGCAGGGTCCAGTTGCTCGAACATGTCTTCGTCGCAGCCACGGGACAGTTCTGGCGATTCAACTTCCACCAGGTCCCAGGACACGCTCTTGGTATCGACCATGGCTTTGACCTTGGCCATTTCGCCGTTGTATTCGCCCGCGACGATCTTGCCGTTGCCAGCCGCTTCCCAGGGTGCGTAGAAGGCCTTGACCTGTGCGGCCTTGTTCGCCCCGCCAAAGGACACCACGGTCAGGTCCGGGCCTGCGGCCATTGCGCTCGCAGCCCCCATCATGCCCAGTGCCAAAGCGGTGAATTTCAGGGATCTCAACATTTATTGTTCTCTCCACGTGCAGGGTTGGTGTTGTTGCAGCGGGGCGATCAGTTCGCCTCTAGAATCGGGTCGAGCGCACGAACGTGTTCGACCTGCCAGCCAAGCGGAACCACGTCGCCGACCGCAAGCGCAGGATCGAGCTCGGCAATCGGTTGTTTCACGAAGAAGTCGGTCTTGCCACAGACTTCCAGGCGAACCCGGACGTGGTCGCCCAGATAGATGAATTCCGCCACCCGTCCCGAGAAGCGGTTGATGCACGACTCGCTCGAGCCATTGAGGCTCACGCGCTCCGGGCGAATGGACAAAGTCACCGGCTCGCCGGTCTTGCCGACGTTCACCGCCAGGGCTTCAACTTTTTCACCACGCCCCAGTTCCACGACGCAGCGGTCGCCAGTCTGGCTGTGCAGACGGCCGTTAAGACGGTTGTTTTCGCCAATGAAGTTGGCGACGAAGGTGTTCTTCGGCTCTTCATACAGCGTGCGTGGAGGTGCGATCTGCTGAATCTCGCCCTGATGGAACACCGCCACCCGGTCGGACATGGTGAGGGCTTCGCCCTGGTCGTGGGTCACGTAGACCACGGTCACGCCCAGGCGCTGGTGCAGGTGTTTGATTTCCATCTGCATGTGTTCACGCAGTTGCTTGTCGAGAGCGCCGAGAGGCTCGTCCATCAGCACCAGCTGCGGCTCGAACACCAGCGCGCGGGCCAGTGCCACACGCTGTTGCTGGCCGCCGGACAGTTGCCCCGGATAGCGCTGGGCGAAGCTGTTGAGCTGCACCATGTTCAACACGTGCTTGACCTTGTCCCCGACCTCGCTCTTGCTCAGGCCGCGTACGGTCAGGGGAAATGCCAGGTTCTCGGCGACGGTCATGTGCGGGAACAGCGCGTAGTTCTGGAACACCATGCCGATGTCACGCTTGTGCGGCGGCACGTTGTTGATCGAACGTCCGCCCAGCAGGATTTCACCCGCGGTCGGTGTTTCGAAACCGGCGAGCATCATAAGGCTGGTGGTCTTGCCCGAGCCGGACGGCCCGAGCAGGGTGAGGAATTCGCCTTTGCGAATGTCCAGGTTGAGGTCTTTGACGATCAGGTTCTCGCCGTCGTAGCTCTTCTGCACTCCACGAAAGCTGACCAGAACATCATTGGCCCCTGCACTTGAATCGACCTGGCTCATACCCACACCTTTGTTGTGATGACTGCTGTGGACTAAGCCTAGTGGACGCTGCAGACCACGCAAATCGGGCCGCAGGAGAGAATCGCCTCAGCACGATGGAAGGTTGGGGGTAGGGATTGCCCTACAAGGATGGCGCGTTTGGATAAAAGCAGTGGGCAACTACGAGCTGCAAGCGGCAAGTAAAGGCAAAAGCAGCATTGAGGCGTGTCGTAAATGGATAAGCCACTGTGATGATCGTCAGAGGAGTTTGTGTTCCATGGCGTATTTGACCAGCTCGGCCAGGGAGCTGATGTTGAGCTTCTGCATCAGTCGCGCCTTGTGGGTGCTGATGGTCTTGCTGCTCAACGCCAGTTGCTGGGCGATGTCGTTGACGTTGGCGCCCTGGGCCAGGCGCTCGAACACGGAAAATTCGCGCTCGGAGAGCAATGAATGCAACGGTCGCGAATCGGTCAGCCCCACTTCGAAAACCATCCGATCGGCCAGGTCAGGATCGATATAACGACCACCCGCCGCGACCCGGCGGATGGCCGTCAGCAGCAGGGATGGATCGCTGTCCTTGGTCGCATAGCCGGCAGCGCCTACCTTCAACGCCCGAGCCGCCATCTGCGCTTCGTCGTGCATCGACAACACCAGGATCACCGGTGGATTGTTCAGCGCACGAATCCGCGGGATCGCCTCCAGGCCATTCACTCCCGGCATCGAGATATCGAGCAACACCACCTCGCAAGGCACATGCCGCAGGGTCTCCAGCAGCTGCTCGCCATTGCTCGCCTCCCCCACCACCAGCAAGTCCTTGGCCAGGCCGATCAGTTGCTTGATGCCTTCGCGGACGATGGTGTGGTCTTCGGCTACCAGTACACGGATCACGTTCTTCTCCAGATTCAGGATCTATCGCGAGCAGACTCGCTCCCCCAGATGTTTCGGAAACTTACTCACCCCTGTGGGAGCGGGCTTGCCCGCGAAGGCGTCGGAACAGTCGACATCAATTATTCAGGCCACATCCAACGGCACCCGGACAATCAGGGTCGTCCCCTCCCCCGGCTCACTCTCCAGCAACAACTGCCCACCCAGGATCAGCACCCGCTCGCGCATCCCCACCAGCCCAAAGGAGGTCGGCCGCTCAGCCTCTGCGACAAATCCTACGCCATCATCGCTGACGGCCAGACACAGCTCGTCGCCCTCAATGGACAGTGTCAGTTCGACAGTATGCGCCTGAGCGTGCCGCATGACATTGGTCAGCGCCTCCTGAAGGATGCGAAACAGGCCGACAGCCTTGGCATCGCTGAGCACCGGCAAACTCTCCGGCACCCGCACCAGACACGGAATCTGCGTACGCGCCTCGAAGCGCCGGGCCTGCCACTCGATGGCCGAAGCGATGCCCGCATCGAGAATCGGCGGGCGCAACGCCGTCGCCACATCCCGCACCAGCTGGAACAGCTGGGCAATCAGGCGCTTCATGCTGTTCAAGCGCTCGTTGAGACCGGGATCGAGCTGCGCGTAGGCCAGTTCGCACATGGACGTTTCCAGCTTCAACACGGTCAACATCTGCCCCAGTTCGTCGTGAACCTCTCGGGCAATGCGCGCCTTTTCCTCCTCGCGCACACTTTCCAGGTGCGCAGAGAGTTCCCGCAATTGTTCCCGGGAGCTGGCCAGCTCCAGCTCGATGCGCTTGCTTTCGCTGATGTCCCAGACGATGCCGTCCCAGACGTAGGCACCGTCCTCCAGCTGTCGGGTAATCGCCTTGATTTCCGCCCAGCGCTGCTCGCCCTGACGCGTAAGAATCCGACCTTGCCACGACCAGTCGCTATCGGTGTCCAGCGCATGGTCCTGGGTCTGGTGATAGCTGGCCTTGTCGTCCGGGTGCACGAGACTGCGCAGACCTTTGTCGCGATGAGCCAGGGTCGCCGGCGAGTACCCCACCAGACTCTCGCTGCCTTCGCTGATGTAGGCAAAGTCGATCTGCCCTGACACCGGCGCCCGCTCCAGGCGAAAGACCAGCCCTGGCACGTTGGCCGCGATCCCTTGCAACCGCGCTTCACTTTCCTGCAGCGCAGCCAGGGCGCGGCGGCGTTCGGTAACGTCGGTGAGATACACCACCAGATACTCGCCATCGCGAAAACGCAGGAAACTCAGTGACACATCCGCCGGCAAAATGCTGCCATCGGCGCGCAGGCAGTTGGTTTCGAAGCTTTGCGGCGACTCGTCACTGGCCCGGGCACGCTTCCACAGGTTCAGCCAGCGGTCCATGTGCAGGCCGGGCTCGAAGTCGATCAGTGGCCGGTCGATGGTTCCGCCCGGCGAATAACCCAGCATGGTTTCGGCGGCACGGTTGGCGTAGCGCACGTGGCTGTCCCAGTTGACCCAGAGGATGCCGACGGTGCTCTGGTCGATGGAAAACTGGGTGAGTCGCAGCGCCTCCTCGCTGGCGGCGCGCAGGGCAATGTCTTCCTGCGCCGCAGCCAGTCGATGCTCCAGGCTGCGTTGCTGACGGCGCTGCCAATACACGATGGCCATGCTGCTCAGTGCCAGCACGAGGAACAGAAGGCTGAGGTTTTGCCAGAAGCCCGGCGACTCGGTCAGCCGTGGATACTTGGGTTGCAGCCATTGATCGTGGAGCTTTTCCAGATCCTTTGCCGGGATGGCCCGCAGCGCGGTTTCGACGATCCCCGCCAGCTCCGGCTCATCGCGCCGGGTGGCCACCCGCAGCAGTTGCGGCAGGCCGATATCTCCCACAACCACTAAACCTGCGAACTCCGGCTCGCTGGAAAGACGGCCCATTTGCGCCTCATCCACCACGGCATAACCGGCTTGCTGGCTCAACAACAATTGCAGCGCCTGACGCTCGATCGGAACGCCTTGCAGGTTCAGGTGTGGATAGTTGCTGCGCAGGTAGTCGGCGGTGGCGCTGGGCATGCGCACGGCGACGCGGGTCTGGCTGTCGAGTTTTTCCAACTCGACCGCGCCGGTGCTTTTTTGGTCGCTGACCACCAGTTGCGGCACACGCATGTACGGATCGGAGAACTGCCACAGCCGCAGGCCTCCGGGAGTCTGGGTCAAGCCTGGAGCGATATCGATTTCACCGGCGCGCGCTGCGGCTTCCAGCTGTTCGAGGTCAGGAAAATTGCGCCAGCTCAACTCGACCTTGAGCGACCGGGCCAGCCATTTCATCAGCTCGACGTTGACCCCGGACAGGCGCTGCAAGCGGCGATCGTATTGCGCATAAGGCGCCTGCAGCACCAGCCCGACGCGCAGCTCGCTCTGCTGCGCCAGCCATTGCTGTTGTTTGGGCGACAGCGCCGCGACGTGCACCGGGGGCACCGTCGTTGCCCAGCCCATCAAGGGAAACCACAACCAGCCGATAACCCACAGGCAGCGAAAACGCATCATCGAACTCTCACACCCTGACAAATACTGACCAACCCATTAGGCTGCCGGAATCACTTCTGGCCTGGAATATCCGATGCCCCCTGTCTACCGCCTGGCACTGCCAGCATTGTGCCTGTCGCTGATCCTGCCATGGGCTTTTTCCGTCGAGGCTGCCGATCCGGCACCCGCTACCAAGCCTGACGCTACCGCGGAAAAACCCGCCGAAGAAAAACCGGTAGAGCGTCAGCCTCTGCCCGAGCGCAGTCAGGAAGAAGCCGCGGCGCTGGAGCGAAAAATCCCTGCACAGGAACAGCAACAACTGCAAGCGGGCAGCGACACCTTCCTGGCTCTGTGGAAACCGGCAAACACGCCAGAACCCAAGGGCGCGGTGATTATCATCCCGGGCGCCGGCGAAACCGCTGACTGGCCTCAGGCAATCGGTCCGTTACGGCGCAATTTACCGAACGCACAATGGAGCAGCCTGAGTATCACCTTGCCGGACCTGCAAAGCGATGCCATTGCGCCACGAGTTGCCGAAGCGCCGCCAGCGCCCAAGGTTCCAGACACCGCCAGCAAGGACTCCACGACCGCCGCGCCCATCGAGCAGGCAGCGGGTGGTGAAGCCGGGGAAGCCGAGGTCGCTGACAAGCCGGTTGCCGAAACCAGCGAAGAACAATCCAATGCGGATGCCGAACGGATCTTCACCCGTATCGACGCGGCCATCGCCTATGCCGAACAGCAAAGCGCTCGCAGCATCGTCGTGCTGGGGCATGGCACTGGCGCCTACTGGGCCGCGCGCTATCTGAGCGAGAAGCAGCCTTCGCAAATCGAGCGGTTCGTCATGATCGCCGCGCAGACGCCTGTCCAGGCCAAGCCGGAACTGGACGAGCTTGCGCCAAACCTGAAGCTGCCCACCGCAGACATTTTCTATATGGATAAACCGCTGGACCGCAATGCGGCGCTGGCCCGCCTGCAGGCAAGCAAACGCTTGAAGGACTCGACCTTCAGCCAGGTGTCGCTCAAGGCTTTGCCGGGGGATAGCAAGGCGCAGCAGGAGCAACTGGTGCGCCGGGTGCGGGGTTGGTTGAATCCGCAAAATGCGGCGGATTGATAGATCGGGTTGAACCCATCGCGAGCAGGCTCGCTCCCACATTTGATCTTCGGTGTTAGAAGATCCAGTGTGGGAGCGAGCCTGCTCGCGATTGGGACATCACAGTCAACACATCACTGTCCGGCTCAACGAAAATCCCGCCGCTGACGAATCAACGTATAGGCGTTGTGCAACTCCCGGGTCTTCTCGGTCGCCTCACGCACCTGCGACGCGGTCGCCCCGCTGCCGGCAATCTTGTCCGGATGATGACGGCTGAGCAGCCGCCGATAAGCCCGCTTGATCTGCTCCGGTTCAGTGGTGGCAGACACACCCAGCAATCTCAAGGCGTCCTGATAAGTCACGGCACTGCTGACTTGCGGACGTCTGTTGGGCTCATAGTCAATCGCCAGCGCCTGAACCTGATGCGTTGTCCAGCCCAGCCACTTGCCCCACTGTGCAATCAACTCACGCTCGCTACTGCCCGCGCGGCCGTCAGCCCAGATCATTCGCCAGCAAGCCCGCAGCACGCCTTCCGCCGCATGGGGCTGGGCACTCAGCCGACGCAGGTATCCGCGCAACCGGTCATTGCCCGACTTGCCGCGATTGAACGCGGCAATCGCCCGACGCTGAGCCGGCTCGCTCATTTCCAGAGAGCGCATTTCCTGGCGCGCCTGCTGGATATGGCCGTCCACGACCCGCCCATCACACTTGGCCAGCCTTCCCAGCAGCACGAAGAGCAGTTCGTCGTTACGCAGGACTGGGCGTCCACCGAGTTTCTCCAGCAGATGCCCCCAACTCTGCAAGTGCAGGCGTCGGTCCAGCGCCTGACCCAACAAGGCGCCGAGCATGGCCCCCGGAATGCTGGCAATGGCAAAGCCTGCTCCGGCTCCAATCAGAGTCCCTGGCCACAGCATGTCAGCGGCTCGCTTCAATCAGTGCTTCAGCCTCGGCCAGACGCTCGTGGGTGCCGACATCGACCCACTGCCCGTTCAGGCGCTCGCCCGACACTTGCCCGTTCGCCATCGCCGCACGCAGCAGCGGCGCCAGTTTGAACGCACCCGCCGAACAGCCTTCGAACAGCTGCGGGTGCAGCACGGCGATACCGCTGTAGGTCAGGTTGGTGGTATCCGGCTGGCCGTCCTGGACTTGCCCGTCGACCAGCTGGAAATCCCCGGACGGGTGATGGGCCGGGTTCTCGGCCAGCACCAGATGCGCCAGGCCGACGATGGGCTGGTGCAGCACGCTGAAGTCGTAATCGGTCCAGATATCACCGTTGACCACGACGAACGCGTCATCGCCCAGTAACGGCAACGCCCGGAAAATCCCGCCGCCGGTTTCCAGCGGTTCGCCCTCCGCGGAATACTGGATGCTCACGCCATAACGTGAACCATCGCCCAGGTAATCTTCGATCTGCTGGCCGAGCCAGGCATGGTTGATCACGATCTCGGTAAAGCCGGCGGCGGCCAGCGCGTGCAGGTGATATTCGATCAGCGGCACCCCGCCGGCGCGAACCAGGGGTTTTGGCGTGGTCAGGGTCAGCGGGCGCATGCGCTCGCCTTTGCCTGCCGCCAGAATCATTGCCTTCATGCTTTGACTCCGGCGCGCAGACTGGCCAGCAACACATCCAGCTCTGCCAGCTCAGGGCGACGGGCGATCACTGCTTCTATATAGGCAAAGAAACGCGGCACATCGGTCAGGTAGCGCGGCTTGCCGTCGCGGTGGCAGATGCGGGCAAAAATGCCGATGACCTTCAGGTGGCGCTGCACGCCCATCAGGTCACTGGCGCGCAGGAAGTCTTCGAAGTCGGCCTGTACCGGAATATTCAGCGCGGCGGCCTGCTGCCAGTAGCGCTCAAGCCAGCCGCGCACGCGCTCTTCCGGCCAACTGAGGAACGCGTCCTTGAACAGACAGGTGACGTCATAGGTCACAGGACCGTAGACCGCGTCCTGGAAATCCAGCACGCCAGGATTCGGCTCGCTGAGCATCAGGTTGCGCGGCATGTAGTCGCGGTGCACCAGGACCTTGGGCTGCGCCAGGGCGCTGTCGATCAGCAGATCGCTGACCTGTTGCCAGAGCACTTGCTGTGCGGCGTCAAACTCGATGCCCAGCTCACGCTTAACGTACCACTCAGGGAACAGCTCCAGCTCGCGACGCAGCAGCGCCACGTCATAGCTTGGCAGCGGCGCAACCATCGGCAGCTGCTGAAAAGCCAGCAGCGCTTGCAGGGCGTCGTCGAACAACCGGTCGGCGTTTTCGCTGTCGATCACGTCCAGATAGGTCTTGTTGCCCAGGTCATTGAGCAAAAGAAATCCGCGTTCGAGGTCTTCGGCATAAATTTTCGGCACATTTATTCCGGATTTCGCCAGCAAAAAAGCGATATCCACGAAGGGTTTGCAGTTTTCCTGGGGCGGTGGCGCGTCCATCACGATGAAACTTTTATCGGCGCCCTCCCAACGGAAATAACGCCGGAAACTCGCGTCGCTGCTGGCCGCGGTCAATGTGGCCGGGGGTACGGCACCCCAGCCCTGCTCTGCAAAAAGAATCGCCAATTGTTCATCGAGCCAAACTTTCAGGTGTTGCAAACGTACATCTTGGTCAGGCATTGCAAGGGTCTCCGACGGCGCTAGCCGTCAAGCGGGTCATGCTTTATTATCCAGCATCTTTTTCAGACCATCGAGAGGCGTGCGGCCCACACCGCGGGCAGATGGCACGCAGGAAGCCCGGACTAATAAGATGGCATTGAAATCCCCCGCGTTTCGTAAAAAATTTCCGTTGTTGGTAACCGGCAGTCTGCTGGCCCTTCAACCTCTAGCTACTTCCTATGTAGTCGCCGGCGAACAGTATGACTGCTCAGTCTCTGCTTCGGGTGCCTGGGATTGCTCGCCAAAGACGCCTGCGGCTGCATTGCCTCCGCGTCCGGTGCATGACGGCAGCGCCGTTTCCGCCACCGGCGAGAATGCGGCCGAGAGCGGTTCCAGCGAAGAAGCTGGCGCCAAGCCGGCACTCGTCACCGAGTCCAAGGGCCGTGGCCTCAAGTCCCGTAGCGAAGACTACAGCCACCTCGACTGGGTTCCCCGCGAACAACTCACGGCAGCTCAATTGGCCGAAACCGGTCCTTACTGCTCTGGTTCCTATATCGAACCAATTCGTCCTGGCATGAATGACAAGACGAATAAAAGTGACGCGCCCACCTTTATCGGTGCGAAAGCCTCGCGTTACAAGCAGGATGAGCAAGTCGCCACCCTGGCCGGTGACGTGGTCATGCGCCAGGGCAGCATGCAGGTCGAAGCCGACGAAGCCAATCTGTACCAGGCCGAGAACCGCGGCGAGCTGGCCGGCAACGTCCGTATCCGCGACAACGGTGCACTGATCGTTGGCGACCACGCCGACGTTCAACTCGACACCGGTGAAGCCAAGGTCGACAACGCCGAATACGTGATGCACAAGTCGCGTATCCGCGGTAATGCGCTGTACGCCAAACGTGCCGAGAACGCGATCATCCGCCTCAAGGACGGTACGTACACCACGTGTGAACCGAACAGCAACGCCTGGCAGCTCAAGGGCAACAACATCACCTTGAACCCGGCCACCGGTTTCGGTACCGCGACCAACGTTACCCTGCGCGTAAAGGACATTCCGGTCCTCTATACGCCGTACATCTATTTCCCGATCGACGACCGTCGCCAGTCCGGCTTCCTGCCACCGACCATCGGCACCGGCAGCGATACCGGCTTCATGCTGGTCACGCCCTACTACTTCAACCTGGCACCGAACTACGATGCCACGTTGTATCCGCGCTACATGGCCAAGCGTGGCCTGTTGATGGAAGGCGAATTCCGTTACCTGACCAAGTCCAGCGAAGGTCAGTTCGGTGCCGCGTACCTCAACGACGAAGACGACGAGCGCAAGCTGCAGACGGACTACGAAAAAACCCGCTACATGTACAACTGGCAGCACAAGGGTGGTCTGGACTCGCGCGTACTCACGCAAGTCGATTACACCAAGATCAGCGATCCTTACTACTTCCAGGATCTGCAGACTGACCAGATCGGTGTGAAGAGCGCTGACTACGTGAACCAGCAGGGCTCGGTCACCTACCGTGGCGACAGCTACACCGCGCGCGTGAATGCCCAGGCGTATCAACTGGCGACCGTGTCGAACATCACGCCGTACGACCGTTTGCCGCAGATCACCTTCAATGGTCAGCTGCCTTACCACCCGAACGGTCTGAACTTCGATTATCAATCTGAAATCGTGCGTTTTGACCGGGACCTGAAAACCGGTAACTTCACTGACGAAGATGGCAATGTCGAGCCGCGTCTCGATACCAATGTTCAAGGTCTGGCTCGCGCCAATGGCGATCGTTTGAACCTTGCACCGTCTGTCAGCCTGCCAATGCAAGCGACCTATGGTTTCCTGACGCCGAAGCTCAAGTATCAGTACACCCAGTACCAACTGGATCTGGACAGCATCGGCAAGAGCCAGGTTGCTGCGCAGACGGCCGAACAGAACCGACTCAACGGCACTTTCGACTCCAGTCAGAACCGTGGCGTGCCAATCGCCAGTATCGACAGCGGCCTGTACTTCGACCGCAACACTTCCTGGTTCGGCAAGAACTACCGCCAGACGCTCGAGCCACGCCTGTTCTATCTCTATGTACCAGAGAAGGACCAGGAAGACATTCCAGTGTTCGATACCAGCGAGTACACCTTCAACTATGCGTCCCTGTTCCGTGACAACCGCTTCTCGGGCTCCGACCGCGTCGGCGACGAGAACAAGCTGTCGCTGGGCGTGACCAGCCGCTGGATCGAAGACAACGGTTTCGAGCGTCAACGCATCAGCGTCGGCCAGGCCCTGTATTTCAAGGATCGTGAAGTCCAGTTGCCGGGTATCGATGCCAAAACCCGCGAAGACGCACACTCCAGCGTGTCTCCATACGCACTGGAATACGAGTATCGCTGGAACCGCGACTGGCGCACGACCGCCGACTACAACTGGGACCCGGACAGCCGCAGCCCTCGCTCGGGCAGCGCGATGTTCCACTACCAGCCTGAAGACAACCCGAACAAGGTCGTCAACGTTGGTTACCGCTATCGCAACGACCAGATCCGCTACGACCAGAACACCGGTCAATGGCAGGTCGGCGGCGGCGACTACGGCGTTCAGGGCCAGCCTGGCTACGTGAAGGATTACTACAAGATCCAACAGCACGACTTCTCGGTGATCTGGCCGATCGTGCCGCAATGGAACGCCATCAGCCGCTGGCAGTATGACTACAACCGCAACCGTACCCTGGAAGCCTTCGGTGGCTTCGAGTACGACAACTGCTGCTGGAAGCTGCGCCTGATCAACCGTTACTGGGTCGATTACGAAGAGTTCAGCCAGGACGCACCGCAAAACGAAAAAGGCGACCATGGCGTCTTCCTCCAAATTGTTCTGAAGGGACTCGGCGGCCTCACCGGCGCCAAGGTAGAGAGCTTCCTCGACAAAGGCATTCAAGGTTATCGTGAACGTGAAGACCAAGCTTTCTGATTGTCTGCGCCCGCTGATGCTGGGCGCGCTGTTCCTGAGTACTGCGGCCAGCGCCGCAGTACAGTCCATCGATAAAGTAGTGGCTATCGTCGACAACGACGTGGTCATGCAGAGTCAACTGGATCAACGGGTACATGAAGTCCAGCAAACCATCGCCAAGCGTGGTTCGGCCGTACCGCCAGCCAGCGTACTGGAGCAGCAGGTACTGGAACGCCTGATCGTCGAGAACCTGCAACTGCAGATCGGCGAACGTTCCGGCATCCGCATCACCGATGAAGAACTGAACCAGGCTGTCGGCACCATCGCCCAGCGCAACAACATGTCGGTCGAGCAATTCCGTGCTGCCCTGACTCGCGATGGCCTGTCTTACGACGACGCCCGCGAGCAGATTCGCCGCGAAATGGTCATCAGCCGTGTGCGCCAGCGCCGTGTGGCGGAACGCATCCAGGTGACCGAGCAGGAAGTGAAAAACTTCCTGGCTTCCGACCTGGGCAAGATGCAGCTGTCCGAAGAGTTCCGCCTCTCCAACATCCTGATTCCTACGCCGGAAAGCGCCAACTCCGACGCGATTCAGGCTGCCGCCAAACAGGCTGATGCCGTTTACCAGCAGCTCAAGCAAGGCGCTGACTTCGGTCAGTTAGCCATTGCCAAATCTGCCAGTGAATCGGCACTTGAAGGCGGCGACATGGGCTGGCGTAAGGCCGCTCAGCTGCCACCGCCCTTCGACCGCCTGCTGAGTACCATGACCGTTGGCGACATCACTCAGCCAATGCGTACGCCCGGCGGCTTCATCATCCTGAAGATCACCGACAAACGTGGCGGTGAATCGCAGGTGCGTGACGAAGTGCACGTGCGACACATTCTGGTCAAACCAAGCCCGATCCGTGACGAAGCCAAGACCAAGGCCCTGGCCGAGTCGCTTTACGCCCGCATCCAGTCCGGCGAAGATTTCGGCGAACTGGCCAAGAGCTTCTCTGAAGACCCGGGTTCGGCGCTCAACGGCGGCGACCTGAACTGGATCGACCCGAACGCCCTGGTTCCAGAGTTCCGCGAAGTGATGGCCAAGACCCCGCAAGGTCAGCTGTCCAAGCCGTTCCAGACTCAATATGGCTGGCACGTACTGGAAGTCCTTGGCCGTCGCGCCACAGACAGCACCACCCAGGCTCGTGAGCAGCAGGCAATGACCGTACTGCGTAACCGCAAATACGACGAAGAGCTGCAAACCTGGCTGCGTCAGATCCGTGACGAAGCGTACGTTGAAATCAAACTCCCTGGCGCTGACCAGGCAGCGCAGTGAAGCCCAAACGCTTTGCGTTGACCCCCGGCGAACCGGCGGGCATAGGTCCAGACCTGTGCCTGCTACTCGCCTCGCAAGCCCAGCCACATCCCCTGATTGCCATCACCAGTCGCGACCTGCTCCTCGAGCGGGCCGCGCAACTGGGTGTGGCCGTCGACTTGCTGCCGGTTACACCGGAAAACTGGCCGGACGCACCTGCTCCAGCCAGTAGCCTGTATGTCTGGGATACGCCGTTGAACGCCAAGGTCGCCGCCGGGCAACTGGACAAGGCCAACGCCGCCTTCGTTCTGGAAACCCTGACCCGCGCAGGCCAAGGCTGCCTGGACGGACATTTCGCCGGGATGATCACCGCGCCTGTGCACAAGGGCGTGATCAACGAGTCCGGGATTGCCTTTTCCGGGCACACGGAGTTCCTCGCCGACCTGACCCACACCGCGCAGGTGGTCATGATGCTTGCCACCCGCGGCTTGCGCGTGGCGCTGGTCACCACTCACCTGCCGCTGCGCGAGATTGCCGATGCGATCACGCCGGAGCGCCTGGAGCGAGTCACACGAATCCTCCATACCGATCTGCAGGAAAAATTCGGCATCGCCCAGCCACGCATTCTGGTGTGTGGGCTCAACCCCCACGCCGGTGAAGGCGGACATCTGGGCCATGAAGAAATCGATATCATCGAACCCACATTGGAGCGCCTGCGCGGCGAAGGCATGGACCTGCGCGGTCCCCTGCCCGCCGACACGCTGTTTACCCCCAAATATCTGGAGCACTGCGACGCAGTGCTGGCGATGTACCACGACCAGGGCCTGCCTGTGCTGAAATACAAAGGCTTCGGCGCTGCGGTCAACGTGACCCTCGGCTTGCCGATCATCCGCACATCGGTCGACCATGGCACCGCCCTGGACCTGGCCGGCAGCGGCAAGATCGACACCGGCAGCCTGCAAGTCGCCCTGGAAACCGCCTACCAGATGGCCGAGAACCGTTTATGACCGAGCAATACCAACACAAGGCGCGCAAGCGCTTTGGCCAGAACTTTCTGCACGATGCCGGCGTTATCGACCGCATCCTGCGCTCCATTCACGCCAAACCTGACGACCGGATGCTGGAAATCGGCCCGGGCCAGGGCGCATTGACTGCCGGCCTGCTTGGCAGCGGTGCCCAGCTTGACGTGGTGGAGCTGGACAAGGACCTGATCCCGATCCTGAACCAGCAGTTCGCCGGAAAGAGCAACTTCAACCTGCATCAGGGCGATGCGCTGAAGTTCGACTTCAATACCCTGAACGCCGCACCTGGCAGCCTGCGGGTGGTCGGGAACCTGCCCTACAACATCTCCACCCCGCTGATCTTCCACCTGCTGCACAACTCGCACCTGATCCGCGACATGCACTTCATGTTGCAGAAGGAAGTGGTCGAGCGCCTTGCCGCAGGACCGGGCGGCGGCGACTGGGGCCGTCTGTCGATCATGGTCCAGTACCACTGCCGGGTCGAGCACCTGTTCAACGTCGGCCCGGGCGCGTTCAATCCGCCACCGAAAGTCGATTCGGCCATCGTGCGCCTGGTGCCCCACACCGTGCTGCCGCACCCGGCCAAAGACCATCGACTGCTGGAGCGAGTAGTGCGTGAAGCGTTCAACCAGCGTCGCAAGACCCTGCGCAACACCCTCAAGTTGCTGCTGAGCAACGCCGAAATCGAGGCCGCCGGTGTCGATGGCGGTTTGCGTCCCGAGCAACTGGATCTGGCAGCCTTCGTGCGCCTGGCTGACAAACTCAGCGAACAGGCTCAACAGAAGACCGCAGACGCCTGACAGCGCTCGAACGTTATCGGGTAGGACACCAGCGCCCATGTCTGGTTTACTACCCGATTCTTGTCCTAGACTGATCCCTATCAGCTACGCCCCGCGTCCCGCTCCGAATTTAAGGCCTCTTGCATGTCCGATCCTCGTTATCAGGTCGACGTCAGCGTCGTCACCCGCTATCTGGCAGAACAATCGCAACCCGAACAAGACCGCTTTGCCTTCGCCTACACGATCACCGTGCAAAACAACGGCCTGATGCCAGCCAAACTGCTGTCACGGCACTGGGTCATCACCGATGGCGACGGGCATGTCGAAGAGGTTCGCGGCGCGGGCGTGGTCGGCCAGCAGCCATTGATCGAGGCAGGCAAGAGCCACACCTACAGCAGCGGCACGGTCATGACCACCAAGGTGGGCACCATGCAAGGCAGCTATCAGATGATCGCCGACGACGGTAAGCATTTCGACGCCATCATCGCCCCGTTCCGCCTGGCGGTGCCCGGAGCCCTGCACTGATGGCGACGTACGCGGTCGGCGACCTGCAAGGCTGCCTTGAAGCACTGCAATGCCTGCTCAAGCAAGTCGCGTTTGACCCGGCAAAGGATCGCCTGTGGCTGGTGGGCGATCTGGTCAACCGCGGCCCGCAATCGCTGGAAACCCTGCGTTTTCTCTACAGCATTCGCGAATCGCTGGTGTGCGTGCTCGGCAACCACGACCTTCATCTATTGGCAGCCGGACACAACATCGAGCGCCTGAAGAAGGCCGACACACTGCGCGAGATCATCGACGCCCCCGACAGCGCCCAACTGCTTGATTGGCTGCGCCAGCAGAAACTCCTGCATTACGACGAACAGCGCAACGTCGCCCTGGTCCATGCCGGCATCCCTCCGCAATGGTCGCTGCGCAAAGCCTTGAAGTACGCCGCCGAAGTCGAAACGGCCCTGCGTGATGACAACTTATTCCCGGCTTACCTCGACGGTATGTACGGCAACGATCCGGCGAAATGGGACAACGACCTCAAAGGCGTGACCCGCCTGCGGGTGATCACCAACTATTTCACCCGGATGCGCTTCTGCACGGCCGAAGGCAAGCTCGACCTCAAGAGCAAGGAAGGCCTGGACAGCGCCCCGCCCGGCTACAAACCCTGGTTCCAGCACAAGGACCGCAAGACCAAGGATGTGAAAATCATTTTTGGTCACTGGGCGGCGCTGGAAGGCAAGGTCCTGGATCCGGGCATCTCGGCTCTCGACACCGGTTGCGTCTGGGGCGGTGCCCTGACCCTGATGAATGTCGACACAGGCGAGCGCCTGTCCTGCAAATGCGATGAGCACGGCCACGCCGCCAAGCCACCAGTCGCCCCGATCACTCCCGAACCATCGTCAGCCAGCGCCCCGCGCTAGACTGCGCTTTCAGCCGAGCCACAGGAGCCCGCCATGAGCGAATTCAAACGTATTCCCCCGGAACAGGCCCACGCCCTGCGCGAACAGGGCGCAGTCGTGGTCGACATCCGCGACCCGGCCACCTATGCCGCTCTGCACATCAGCGGCTCGAAGCATCTGGACAACCACTCGGTCTCCGACTTCATTCGCAACGCCGACCTCGACGCGCCGACCGTGGTGGTCTGCTATCACGGCAACTCCAGCCAAAGCGCGGCGGCCTACCTGATCAGCCAGGGTTTCTCCGACGTCTACAGCATGGATGGCGGCTTTGAACTGTGGCGTACGACTTTTCCTTCGGAAACTGCGCAAGGCACTTCCGAATAATATTTTTGTAACGCGCAAGCCCCCGGCTTGCGCGGGCTGGCGCGGTGGCAGACGAACGGTCAGCCACAACTAATTACGTATCTCGCCTTTACCTCCCGAATTCCCAACTATCCTTAAGCGCAGGCCATCCAAAACAGGGGAGAGCCGGTACACCGGCGCACGGATCATCGGGAGTAGCTTTCGGAGTCGTCAGCTTCGGAAGGTTTCTGGGGGGTAAACAGCGACTGCCTGTTCGGTCGCTGCCAGCATCGACTGAGTGATCCGGCGTCGGCTCCACGTATCGAGCGAGGTGACGTCATGAGTATCTTTAGCCACTTCCAACAACGTTTCGAGTCCACACGCCAGGAAGAACTCTCGCTGCAAGAGTACCTGGAGCTGTGCAAAAAGGACCGTAGCGCCTACGTTTCCGCCGCCGAGCGTCTGCTCCTGGCCATCGGTGAACCGGAGCTGCTGGACACCTCGACCAACTCGAGGCTGTCGCGAATTTTCTCCAACAAGGTGATCCGCCGCTATCCGGCCTTTGAAGACTTCCACGGGATGGAAGAATGCATCGACCAGATCGTGTCGTATTTCCGCCATGCCGCTCAGGGCCTGGAAGAGAAGAAACAGATCCTCTATCTGCTCGGCCCAGTCGGCGGCGGTAAATCGTCCCTGGCCGAGAAGCTCAAGCAACTGATGGAACGCGTGCCCTTCTACGCGATCAAGGGCTCGCCGGTATTCGAATCGCCTTTGGGTCTGTTCAACGCTGCTGAAGACGGCGCGATCCTCGAGGAAGATTTCGGCATTCCACGTCGCTACCTGAACACCATCATGTCCCCTTGGGCCACCAAGCGCCTCGCCGAATTCGGTGGCGACATCAGCCAGTTCCGCGTGGTCAAACTCTACCCGTCGATCCTCAACCAGATCGCCGTGGCCAAAACCGAGCCGGGAGATGAAAACAACCAGGACATCTCGGCACTGGTGGGCAAGGTCGATATCCGCAAACTGGAAGAATTCCCGCAAAACGACGCCGACGCCTACAGCTACTCGGGCGCACTGTGCCGGGCCAACCAGGGCCTGATGGAGTTCGTCGAAATGTTCAAGGCGCCGATCAAGGTGCTGCACCCACTGCTGACCGCCACCCAGGAAGGCAACTACAACAGTACCGAAGGCTTGGGGGCGATTCCGTTCACCGGAATTCTGCTGGCCCACTCCAACGAATCGGAATGGCATACCTTCCGCAATAACAAGAACAACGAAGCTTTCATCGACCGGATCTACATCGTCAAAGTGCCGTACTGCCTGCGGGTCAGCGACGAAGTGAAGATCTACGACAAACTGCTGTTCAACAGCTCTCTGGCCAAGGCCCATTGCGCTCCCGACACCCTGAAAATGCTCGCCCAGTTCACCGTGCTCTCTCGCCTGAAGGAGCCGGAGAACTCGAACATCTATTCCAAGATGCGCGTGTATGACGGCGAAAACCTCAAGGACACCGATCCGAAGGCCAAGTCGATCCAGGAGTACCGCGACAACGCCGGCGTCGATGAAGGCATGAACGGACTGTCGACCCGCTTCGCGTTCAAGATCCTGTCCAAGGTGTTCAACTTCGATCCGCACGAAATCGCCGCCAACCCGGTGCACCTGCTGTACGTGCTGGAACAACAGATCGAACAGGAACAATTCCAGGCCGAAACCCGCGAGCGCTACCTGCGGTATCTGAAGGAATACCTGGCACCGCGCTATATCGAATTCATCGGCAAGGAGATCCAGACCGCCTACCTCGAGTCTTACAGCGAGTACGGCCAGAACATCTTCGATCGTTATGTGCTGTACGCCGACTTCTGGATCCAGGACCAGGAATACCGTGATCCGGAAACCGGTGAAATCCTCAACCGCGTGGCACTCAACGAGGAACTGGAAAAAATCGAAAAACCGGCCGGCATCAGCAATCCGAAGGATTTCCGCAACGAAATCGTCAACTTCGTTTTGCGCGCCCGGGCCAACAACAACGGCAAGAACCCGACCTGGCTCAGCTACGAAAAACTGCGGGTGGTCATCGAGAAGAAAATGTTCTCCAACACCGAGGACCTGCTGCCGGTCATCAGCTTCAATGCCAAGGCCAGCAAAGAAGACCAGCAGAAACACAACGACTTCGTCACACGGATGGTCGAGCGGGGCTACACCGACAAACAGGTACGACTGCTGTCCGAGTGGTATCTGCGGGTCAGAAAGTCCCAGTAACCCGCCGCCGGCAAGACCGGTTGTCGTCAGCCGGAGGCCTGTTCCAGCATTTTCTGCTACACAGGCCTCTGGAAGGTGTTCGAAAGACGCCAGCGAGGTTCGCGCAGTATCGACAGCGCTTGGGGGAGCCTGTACATCCCTTGGCATTTGGCGTGCTGCCTGATCGCTCGCCCCTTTCGGGACAGCTTCTAAGGAGCAGTCATGAGCTATGTGATCGACCGACGTCTCAATGGCAAGAACAAGAGCACGGTAAACCGTCAGCGGTTTCTGCGGCGCTACCGTGACCACATCAAAAAGGCCGTCGAAGAGGCAGTCAGCCGGCGTTCCATCACGGATATGGAACATGGCGAGCAAATCAGCATTCCCGGCCGCGACATCGATGAGCCGGTGCTTCACCATGGTCGCGGTGGCAAACAGACCGTCGTCCACCCCGGCAACAAGGAATTCACCAGCGGTGAGCACATTGCACGCCCGCCGGGAGGTGGTGGCGGCAGAGGGCCTGGCAAGGCCGGTAATTCGGGTGAAGGGATGGACGAATTCGTCTTCCAGATCACCCAGGAGGAATTCCTCGAGTTCATGTTCGAGGACCTTGAGCTGCCCAACCTGGTCAAGCGCAACCTGACCGGCACTGACACCTTCAAGACGGTACGGGCCGGGATCAGTAACGAAGGCAATCCATCGCGGATCAACATCATCCGCACCCTGCGTTCGGCCCATGCGCGGCGAATCGCCCTGTCCGGCAGCAGCCGCGCGAAACTGCGCGAAGCCAAGGAAGAACTTCTGCGACTTCGGCAGGAAGAGCCGGATAACTTCGGCGATATTCAGGAACTGGAAGCTGAAATCGAAAAACTCAGCGCGCGCATTCACCGCGTGCCGTTCCTCGATACCTTCGACCTCAAATACAACCTGCTCATCAAGCAACCCAACCCCAGCTCCAAGGCGGTGATGTTCTGCCTGATGGACGTGTCCGGCTCCATGACCCAAGCAACCAAGGACATCGCCAAACGCTTCTTCATCCTGCTGTATCTGTTTCTCAAGCGTAACTACGACAAGATCGATGTGGTGTTCATCCGTCACCACACCAGCGCCCGCGAAGTGGACGAAGAGGAGTTTTTCTACTCCCGGGAAACCGGTGGCACCATCGTGTCCAGCGCACTGAAACTGATGCAGGAGATCATGGCCGAGCGCTATCCGGCCAATGAATGGAACATCTACGCGGCCCAGGCTTCCGACGGCGACAACTGGAACGATGACTCGCCGATCTGCCGCGACATCCTCATCAACCAGATCATGCCGTTCGTGCAGTACTACACTTACGTCGAGATCACCCCGCGCGAACATCAGGCCTTGTGGTTCGAATACGAGCGCATTGCCGAAGCCTTTTCCGACACTTTTGCCCAGCAACAACTGGTCTCGGCCGGAGATATCTACCCGGTCTTCCGTGAACTCTTCCAGCGCAGGTTAGTGACATGACCGCCAAAGAGCAGAAGCGCCAACCCATTTCCACCGGTTCCGAGTGGACGTTCGAGCTGATCCAGAGCTACGACCGTGAAATCAGTCGTATCGCCGCTCGCTATGCCCTCGATACCTACCCTAACCAGATCGAAGTGATCACCGCCGAACAGATGATGGACGCCTATGCCTCTGTCGGCATGCCGCTGGGTTATCACCACTGGTCCTACGGCAAGCACTTCCTAAGCACCGAAAAGTCCTACAGCCGTGGCCAGATGGGGCTGGCCTACGAAATCGTGATCAACTCAGACCCGTGCATTGCCTATCTGATGGAGGAAAACACCATCTGCATGCAGGCACTCGTGGTGGCCCACGCCTGCTACGGGCACAACAGCTTCTTCAAGGGTAATTACCTGTTCCGCACCTGGACCGATGCCAGTTCGATCATCGATTACCTGGTGTTCGCCAAGCAGTACATCATGCAGTGCGAAGAGCGCCACGGTATCGACGCGGTCGAGGACCTGCTCGATTCCTGCCACGCCCTGATGAACTACGGCGTCGACCGCTACAAACGCCCTTACCCGATCTCCGCTGAAGAAGAGCGCCGCCGGCAAAAGGACCGGGAAGAACACTTGCAGAAGCAGATCAACGACCTGTGGCGCACCATTCCCAAAGGCGCCGACAAATACAGCGAAAAGGACAACGCCCGATTCCCTGCCGAACCGCAGGAAAATATTCTCTATTTCATTGAAAAACACGCTCCGCTGCTGGAGCCGTGGCAGCGGGAAATCGTGCGTATCGTGCGCAAGATCGCCCAGTATTTTTATCCACAACGTCAGACCCAGGTGATGAACGAAGGTTGGGCCACCTTCTGGCACTACACCCTGATGAATGACCTGTATGACGAAGGCCTGGTCACCGACGGCTTCATGATGGAGTTCCTGACATCTCACACCAGTGTGGTGTTCCAGCCCGGCTTTGACAGCCCTTACTACAGCGGTATCAACCCCTACGCCCTGGGCTTTGCCATGTACCGCGACATCCGGCGCATGTGCGAAGAGCCTACGGACGAGGATCGCCGCTGGTTCCCGGAAATCGCCGGCAGCGACTGGCTCTCGACCATCAAGTTCGCCATGAGCAGCTTCAAGGACGAAAGCTTCATCCTGCAGTACCTGTCACCCAAAGTGATTCGCGACCTGAAACTGTTCAGCATCCTCGACGATGATCAGAAGGACGATCTACTGGTCCCGGCCATTCATGACGAGGGCGGATACCGGATCATCCGTGAAACCCTGGCCGCCCAGTACAACCTGGGCAATCGTGAACCCAACGTGCAGATCTACAGCATCGACCGCCGTGGCGACCGCTCTTTGACTTTGCGCCACCAGCAGCACGACCGTAAACCGCTGGGAGAGTCCACCGAGGAAGTGCTCAAGCACCTGCACCGCCTCTGGGGCTTCGATATTCATCTGGAAACCCTGCAAGGGGAGCAGGTGATGAAAACCCACCACGTACCACCCAGAAGTGAACATGCCGAGGGGGATTACGGGCGACTGGACCTGGCTGTCATCCATCTCTGATCCTGTTTGAACCTCCGCAAGTTCGACGCAAAGGTTATCCTGTCGAGCTAACGGAGGTTTTTTATGCGGATCTATAAAGTTGGCGGCGCCGTACGCGATCGCCTGCTGGGACTACCGGTTACTGACATCGACCGCGTCGTGGTCGGTGCCACGACCGAAGAAATGCTTACTCAGGGATATCGCCCGGTCGGTGCGGATTTTCCGGTTTTTCTTCATCCCAAGACCGGTGAGGAATACGCCCTCGCCCGGACCGAGCGCAAAAGTGGTCGCGGTTATGGCGGCTTCACCTTTCACGCCAGCCCCGAAGTCACCCTCGAAGAAGACCTGATCCGTCGAGACCTGACGATCAATGCCATGGCCGAGGACGATCAGCAGAATCTGACCGATCCCTACCACGGCCAGCGCGACCTCCAAGCGCGAATCTTGCGCCACGTTTCCCCTGCATTCGCCGAAGATCCCCTCAGGGTCCTGCGCGTTGCCCGTTTTGCCGCACGCTATTCCGAACTTGGCTTCACGGTCGCCCCTGAAACGCTGGAACTGATGCGGCAACTCAGCGAGTCCGGCGAGTTGGAAGCCCTGACAGCGGAACGGAGCTGGAAAGAAATCTCCCGCGCACTGATGGAAAACCAGCCACAGGTATTCATCGAAGTGCTGCGAGCCTGCGGGGCACTCAAGGTGCTGATGCCGGAAGTCGATGCGCTGTTCGGCGTTCCGCAACCGCAAGCGCATCACCCTGAAATCGACACCGGAGCGCACACCCTCAGCGTGCTGCAGCAGGCAGCCGTACACAAACAACCGCTGACCGTGCGCTGGGCCTGCCTGCTGCATGACCTGGGCAAGGGGCTGACACCGGAAGAGGAATGGCCACGACACATCGCCCATGAGTTCAAGGGTCTCAAGCTGATCAAGGCGGTGAACGAGCGCTTCAAGGCGCCTAGGGACTGCCAGGAACTGGCGCTGCTGGTAGGCGAGTATCACACCCATGGTCATCGCGCCCTGGAGTTGAAACCGTCCACCCTGCTGGAGTTGCTGCAGAGCTTCGACGTCTACCGTCGGCCGCAACGCTTCGAGGAGTTCATCGCGGCGTGCGAGATGGATGCACGTGGGCGTAAAGGACTGGAAGAAAGAAATTATCCACAGGCGGTTTATTTGCGCGGAGCAGCCAGCGCCGCACGAGGCGTGGCAGTTCAGCCGTTGCTGGAGAAGGGATTCAAAGGGCCGGAGCTGGGTGAAGCGATCAAGCGCGAACGGCTCAAGGCGTTGAAGGCCTACAAGGAAAGTACGTTGGGCTGAAAAGCTTCGCGGGCAAGCCTCGCTCCTGCAGGCCCATGTGATCTGCAGGAGC